>JBPCJK010000074.1:0-25124 GCA_051005375.1 Acidimicrobiales bacterium | reverse complement strand
GATCTACACCATGAACGCCGACGGCGGCGACCAGCGGCGGCTCACCGACGACCCCCGCGAGGACCTCTTCCCCGACTGGTCGCCCGACTGCGCCCGCATCGCGTTCTCCAGCAGCCGGGACGGCAACTTCGAGATCTACACCATGAACGCCGACGGCGGCAGCCCCCGGCGCCTCACCAACGTGCCCGAGGCCGACTTCGCCCCGTCGTGGTCACCGGACGGGCTGCGGCTCGTCTTCCAGAGCTCCCGCGGCGCCAACACCGACATCTACGTCATGGACGCCAGCGGTCAGGAGCCCCGCCGGCTCACCGACGACCCGGGCGAGGACCAGCTGCCGGTGTTCTCCCCCGACGGCCAGAAGATCGCCTTCCAGAGCTCGCGCGACGGCAACTTCGAGATCTACGTCATGAACGCCGATGGCTCCGGGCAGACCCGGGTCACCGACAGCCGGTTCAACGACAACTCGCCCACCTTCTCCCCCGACGGCGCCAACATCGCCTTCCAGAGCAACCGGCGGGGCGGCACCCTCCTCTGGGTCACCGCCGCAGCGGGGGGCCCGGCCAGCCGTCTCACAGGCGGCGGAGGCGGTGACGACTTCGTGCCGGACTGGCAGCGGTCGGGCCAGATCGTCGCGACCACGACCACTGCGCCGCCCGCCCCGACCACGACCCGACGGCGCTGAACCGGGCCGCTTTGAGGTTCAACCTCCGGCGGCCGTACTGTCGGGGCAAATGACGACTGCCGTGGCCCGCCGGACGCTGTCTGCTTACGTGGCCCTGACCAAGCCACGGATCATCGAGTTGCTGCTGGTAACGACCGTGCCCACCATGATCGTCGCCCACGGCGGCATGCCGGCGGTGTGGCTGGTCCTGGCCACCCTGGTGGGAGGGTCGCTGGCCGCAGGTGGGGCCAACGCCACCAACATGTACGTCGACCGCGACATCGACAGCCTGATGGAGCGGACCAAGCGGCGGCCGCTGGTCACCGGGGCCGTCACCCCCCGTAACGCCCTCATCTTCGCGGTGGCCCTCGAGGTCCTGGCCGCGGTCTGGCTGTGGACGGTGGTCAACCCGCTCAGCGCCCTGCTGGCCCTGAGCGCCACCCTCTTCTACGTCTTCGTCTACACCCTGTTGCTCAATCGCACGTCGCGCCAGAACATCGTCATCGGCGGGGCGGCCGGGGCGGTGCCTGTGCTGGTGGGCTGGGCTGCGGTCACCGGCTCCCTGGGGATCGCCCCGTTCGTCCTGTTCACCATCATCTTCCTGTGGACGCCGCCCCACTTCTGGGCCCTAGCCGTCCGCTACCGCGACGACTACGAGGCCGCCCACGTGCCCATGCTCCCGGTGGTGGCCACCTTCGACGCCACCGCCCGCCGCATCGTCGCCTACACGCTGGGCCTGTGGGCGGCCAGCCTGGCCTTCCACCCCCTGGCCGACATGGGGCCGCTCTACCTGGCCGCCGCCGTCGGGCTGGGCGCGGTCTTCACTTGGAAGGCGGTCCAGCTGGCCCGCAGCGGCACCTACGAGAAGGCCATGGGCCTGTTCAGGTACTCGATCAGCTACATCAGCCTGCTGTTCGGGGCCATGGCCCTCGACCAGCTCCTGCTGCGGTGAGCACGGCCCATGGTTCATCACCGCAAGTGATCGTCACCATCCCCGTGACCGTCAGCCCGCCATGACCATGACTGGGACCACCACCGAAGTCAGGCCCGACGCCGGCGAATCTGACGAGGAGGCCACCGCTGCGGCCATCGGCGGCCTGGCCGGATGGTGCACCACCTCGGACCACAAGAAGGTGGGCCGGCTGTACTTGGTGACCTCGTTCGCCTTCCTCGTCGTCGGCGGCGTGGTGGGCGGGATACTCGGGGTGGAGCGGATCGACAGCGGTCTCCAGCTCCTGACCACCGACACCTTTGCTCAGGTGTACACACTGCACGGCGAGGTTGCCGTCCTTTTGTTCCTGGTCCCCTTCTTCCTTGGCTTGGCCACCTACCTGGTCCCGCTCCAGGTCGGCGCCGCCGACATCGCCTTCCCCCGGGGTTCGGCCACCGCCTACTGGTCCTACGTGGTCGCCGGGTTCACGCTCCTTGCCGCCTACGCCGCCAACGGGGCTATCGGTGGGGGCAGCGATGTCGGCACCGACCTGTACCTGCTCAGCCTGGCCGTGCTCACCCTTTCCACCTGCCTGGGCCTGGTCAGCATCCTCACCACGGTCACCGCCCTGCGATCGCCCGGGATGACGCTGCTGCGTACCCCGTTGTTCAGCTGGTCGTTGCTGGTAGGAGGCGGGCTCACCCTCCTGGCCGCGCCGGTGCTGCTGGCCCGCCTGATCGAGCTGTACATCCAACACCACTTCGGCGGCAGCTTGACCGGCTTTGGGGCCTACGGGCAGATCTCCTGGTTCTGGTCGGTCCCCCAAGTCTACCTCCTGGCGGTTCCGGCGGTGGGGATCGCCGCCGAGGTGGTCCCGGTGCTCAGCCGCAGCCGGCTGCGGGTCCACTCGTCGGGCATCGCCGTCATCGCCGTCACCGGGCTGGTGGGCTTCGGAGCCTGGGCCCAGGCCCCGGCCACCTTCGACGACCTGCTCTACGTGGTGGCCGGGCTGGCCGCCGTCCTCCCGGCGCTGGCCATGCTCGGGATCCTGGGCGACACGGTCCGCCGGGGCCGCTTCGCCCGCAGGGCCCCCCTGTTGCTGGCCCTCGGCGCCGTGGTCCACCTCCTTCTCGGGGCGCTGGCCGGCGCCGTCTCGGTGCTACCTGGCCTGGAGCTGCAGGGCACGGTGTGGCAGGCGGCCCAGGTCCACTACACGCTCTACGGAGGCGCCGTCCTCGCTGCTTTCGCCGCCCTATGGTATTGGTCGCCCAAGATTTGGGGGGTGCACCTGGGCGACGGAGCGGGGACGGCCGCTTTCGCCCTCACCTTCTTTGGCGCCATCCTGGTGGCCGCCCCCGACCTGGTCAGCGGGTTGTCCTCCGACCAGGCACTGATGGCGGTCCGCTTCGATGGCACGACGCTCACCACGGTGCTCAACGGCGCCAGCGCCCTGGGTGCCGCCATGGGGGTGCTCGGCGTGCTGGTGGTGGTCGCCGAGCTGGCCCGGGCCGGCCTGGGCAAGGGCACCCGCGCCATCGGCGACCCTTGGGGCGGCCACACCCTGGAGTGGGCCACCACCTCACCGCCGCCGCCCGGCAACTTCACGGGAGCGCTCCCTGCGGTGACCTCCGCCACCCCGGTGTCCGACCGGAGAGCTGCGGCAAACCGGGAGCCCGAGGAGGTGACGCTGTGACGGCCACTTCCACCTCCACCTCTGCGACGATCTCGCCGTCGCCGTCGGCGCCTGCCTCGGAGGTAGACGCCGCCGCCGGTGTGCTGCCGACCCTGCCCCCGGCGCCCGACCGGCGTCGTCCCAACGTGATCCTGGTGGGCACGCTGTTCGTCATCGCCGGCGGAGTGATGCTCTTGGGCGGCTTGCTGGCCGGCTACTTCTCCGCTCGCCAGGTGGCCCAGGCCGCCAACCAGGAATGGCCGCCCAAAGAGGTGGCCATCCCCAACGTGCAGCTCTTCTTGGCCTACCTGACCCTGCTCATGTCCTCGTTCACCGCCCAGTGGGCTGTGTCGGCCATCGCCGGGCGTGACCGCCGCAGCATGTACGTGGCCATCGGGCTGACCCTGATGCTGGGCCTGGCCTTCGTCAACGCGCTGTCGTTCTCGTGGGGCCAGCTGGGCCTGGAGGCCGGCGCCAACCGCTACGCCAACACCGTCTACGCCCTGACCGTCACCCACCTGCTGGTAGTGATCGTGGCCATGGTCGGGATGGTGGTGATGGGGTTCCGGGCCTTCGGCGGCCAGTTCTCCCCTCGAGACCGCGAGCTCGTGGTGGCCGCTGCCGCCTTCTGGCACTTCGCCGTAGCCGCCGGCGTAGTCATCTGGTACTGCCTGTGGTTCCTGGAGGGCGGACCATGAGCACCCCAACCAGGAACCAGCCCCTACGTCCACCCGGGCGGGAACGCTGATGTTCATCGCTGGGTCACGGTTCTGGTTCGCCGTCACCGTCCTCGCCCTGGTCTCGGCCATCGCCTACTCCGTGGGAAGTGGGGCCGAGCGCTACGGCACGCTGGTCCTGCTCTCGGCGGCGGTGGCGTCCATGATCCCCGGGCTGGCCGCGGTGGTCCTGCGTGACGGTGAAGTCGCCGTGGCGGCAGCCGACGGAGGGATTGGCCAGCACCGACCCACGGCCAACCGCTTCGCCGCCGCCTGGCCGGCGCTGGCGGCCGTCGGGGCCGGCGTCACCGTAGTCGGCCTGGCCGTCGGAGGCGCCCTACTCTACGTCGGCTTCGGCATCCTCGGCGTCGTCCTGGCGGAGTGGATGGTCCAGAGCTGGGCCGAGCGCTCGACCGGCGACCCGGTGGTCAACCGGCGGTTGCGCAACCGTGTGATGTTCCCGATAGAGATCCCGGCCACCGCGGCCATCGGCATCGCCATCTTCCTCCTCTCCTTTTCCCGGGTCCTGTTGGCCCTGCCCAAGGTCGGCTCGACGGTGTTCGCCGTCGTGGTGGCCGTTCTCATCCTGGGCGGCGGCGTCCTGGTCGCCACCCGTCCCCGGCTGAGCTCCTCGCTACTCAGCGTGATCGTGGTCCTCGCCGTGCTCGGCCTGCTCGGAGGCGGCATCGTGGGAGCGGTGGCCGGCGAGCGTAAGAGCGAGGCCCATGGGACCGAACCCACCGGAGCCGAACCCGACGGCGGTGCACCTGGGGAAGCTCCGGCCCGAGGGGGTGGGTGACTTGGCCCCTACGAGCCTGATGGGCCACGCTAAGCAGACCATGGGTCGCTGGGGCGTGGGTCGCTGGGGAAAGCCGCCCGCGCTGTTGCTGGCCTTGGGCTTGGCCCTCACCGGCTGCGCCGCCAACGCCCCCCAGGACAGCCTCGACCCGGCCGGTCCTGAAGCGCGCATGATCGACAACCTGTTCATCCCCGTGGTGTGGGTGGCGGCGGTGGTCTTCGTGGTCGTCGAGGGCCTGATCGTGTACGCCGTCATCAAGTGGCGGCGCCGAGACGGCGACGACGAAGACGAGATGCCGACTCAGCTCCACGGGAGCACCAAGCTGGAGATCGGCTGGACCATCCTTCCCGCCCTCGTCCTGGCCCTGGTCTCGGTGTTCACCATCCCGGTCATCTTCAAGCTGAACGCCAAGCCGGCCGACCCGTTGGAGGTCTCGGTCAGCGCCCAGAAGTACTGGTGGGGCTACACCTATCCCACCCAGCCCGGCTTCGGGATCACCCAGGGTGACGGCATCGTTACCGCCAACGAGCTCCACATACCCGCCGGCCGGCCGGTGTACCTGACCCTGACGTCTCGGGACGTCATCCACTCCTTCTGGGCGCCTCGTCTCAACGGCAAGCGCGACGTGGTGCCGGGCCGGACCCACACCTGGACCATCGAGGCCGACAAGCCCGGGGCCTACTCGGGCCAGTGCGCCGAGTTCTGCGGCACCTCCCACGCCAACATGCGCCTCAAGGTGGTGGCTCACGACCCCGCCGGGTGGGACGCCTGGGTCAGGCAGATGCAGCGCGACCCCATGGAGCCCCTCGCCGGCCCCGCCGCCGACGGCTTCGCCCTGTTCCAGCAGAAGGGCTGCGCCGGGTGCCACCAGATCGACGGCTCCTACCAGACGGTGGCTCCCGACTCGCCGTCGGCCCCCAACCTCACCCACCTGTTCAGCCGCGACTGCTTCGCCGGTTGCATCTACGATCTAAACGACCGCAACGAGCTGGAGGCCTGGCTGCGCGACCCGCAGCGCAAGGCCGGGTCGCTCATGGTGATCGGCGAGCTCACCGAAGACGAGATCGACAGCCTGTACGCCTACCTGAGCACCCTGGAGTGACCATGTTGAGGAACGACCTATGGCGCTGACCGAGGAGCGTCCGCCGCTGGAGCTGACCACCGGCGACGAGCCGGTGCGCAAGCCGCTGGGGGGCTTCACCCGCCCGTCGTCGAGCTACGGGTGGCGGTCGTGGTTGACCACCGTCGACCACAAGAAGATCGGCATCATGTACGGCTTCACCGCCATGTGCTTCTTCGCCATCGGTGGCCTGGAGGCCCTGCTCATCCGGGCCCAGCTGGCCCAGCCCAACGGCCAGGTGGTGAGCCCGGAGGTCTACAACCAGCTCTTCACCATGCACGGCACCACCATGATCTTCCTGGTGGTCATGCCGATGTTGGCGGCCTTCGCCAACTTCCTGATCCCGTTGATGATCGGTGCCCGCGACGTCGCCTTCCCCCGGCTCAACGCTCTCAGCTTCTGGGTGTTCCTGCTTGGCGGGTTGTTCTTGTACTCCAGCTTCTTCCTGGGAGGGGCACCCGACAACGGGTGGTTCAACTACGCCCCCAACTCGGGGGTGGCCTACTCCCCGGGCCACGGCATCGACTTCTGGATCCTCGGCCTGCAGATCACCGGCATTGCCTCGTTGCTCGGGGCCGTGAACCTCATCACCACCTGCCTCAACCTGCGGGCTCCGGGGATGACCCTCATGCGCATGCCGGTGTTCGTGTGGATGGCGCTGGTGGCCCAGTTCCTGCTCCTTTTCGCCATCCCGGTGATCACCGTGGCGCTGTTCCTGCTCATGTTCGACCGGCTCTTCGAAGCCAGCTTCTTCGTGGTGGAGAAGGGGGCCGATCCGCTCCTGTGGCAAAACCTGTTCTGGATCTTCGGCCACCCCGAGGTCTACATCCTGGTGCTGCCCGCCTTCGGGATCGTCTCCGACGTGATTCCCACCTTCGCCCGTAAGCCCCTGTTCGGCTACCCCTTCATGGTCTTCTCCGGGATCGCCATCGGGTTCATGGGCTGGGGGGTGTGGGCCCACCACATGTTCGCCTCGGGGGTGGGGCCGGTAACGGTGGCTGCCTTCTCCCTGACCACCATGTTGATCGCCGTACCGACCGGGGTGAAGATCTTCAACTGGATCGCCACCCTGTGGAAGGGCAAGCTCCAATTCACGGTGGCCATGCTCTTCGCCGTCGCCCTGGTGTCGCAGTTCACCATCGGCGGCCTGTCGGGCGTCATGCACGCAGTGGCCCCGGCCGACACCCAGCAGACCGACACCTACTTCGTGGTGGCCCACTTCCACTACGTGCTCTTCGGTGGCTCGATGTTCGGGATCTTCTCGGGGGTGTACTACTGGTGGCCCAAGATCTTCGGCCACCAGCTCAACGAGCGCATCGGCAAGGTCCACTTCTGGATCATGTTCGTGGGTTTCAACCTGACATTCGGGCCAATGCACATCGCCGGCCTGCAGGGCATGCCCCGACGAACCGCCACCTACGCCGCAGGGATGGGATGGGACCTGATGAACCTGCTGTCGACGATCGGCTCCTTCCTGATCGCCGTCTCCTTCCTGACCTGGATCTACAACGTTGTGCGCAGCCGAGCCAACCCTCCCGCCGGTGCGGATCCGTGGGACGGCCGTACCCTGGAGTGGTCCACGTCGTCGCCTCCGCCGGTCCACAACTTCGACGTCGAACCAACCGCCGAGCACCTCGACGAGTGGTGGCACCGCAAGTACGGGGAGGACGAGGGGGGGCGCCTGGTGCGTCGGAAGGACTACACCTACACGAGCGAGGTCGACGAGGCGTCACTGGCTCAGGGTGGGGTGTCGCCGAAGGTGGACACCTCCACGATCCACCTGCCCTCGCCGTCGTACTGGCCCCTGGTCATCGCCCTCGGCCTGCCCCTCATCGGTTGGGGGCTCATCTACACGTACTGGCTGGCAGCGCTCGGCGGCGCTGTCCTGCTGGCCGGGATCTACGGGTTGGTCCTCGAGCCCTCGGTCGACCCCGAGGCCGGCCACGACCAGGACCAGGCGTCCGAGCCCGATTCCAGTGCTGAGCTGGTGGAGGCCGGCGTCGGTTCCAGTGCGGAAGAGGGGCCTTCGTGAGCGTGGGCGAGCAGCAGGCGGTGGTGACACCACCTGACGTGGTGCCCGATGGAACCGGCCACGTGATCCACGACGCCACCGCTCCTGCCCACCACACCACCACCGGGGTGTCGAACGAGAAGCTCGGCATGTGGCTGTTCCTCGGTTCGGAGTGCCTGCTCTTCGGCGGCCTCATCTCGGCTTTCCTGCTCTACCGCAGCAAGGACCTGCCGGACATGGCCGGCCCCACCGTCGCCAGCCTCTACGACGTCCCCTTCACCTCGGTCAGCTCCTTCGTGCTGCTGATGAGCTCGCTGACCATGGTGCTGTCGCTCTCGGCCATCCAGCGCGCCGACCACCGCCGGGCCCGGACCTGGCTGTTGACCACCGCCCTGCTCGGCTCCACCTTTGTGGCCGGGCAGGTCTACGAGTTCACCACCTTCGTGGGCGAGGGCCTGGGCTACACCACCAACCTGCAGAGCTCGGCGTTCTACACCCTGACCGGCTTCCACGGGGTCCACGTCACCATTGGCATCCTCATGCTGCTCAGCCTGTTCGTCATGTCACTGAGGGGCCGGTTGCCCGCCGGACGGTCCGAGACGCTGGAGATCATCGGCCTGTACTGGCACTTCGTCGACATCGTGTGGATCATCATCTTCACCCTCGTCTACCTGATCGGCTAGGGAAGACCATGAACAACGAGACCTTGGCCCGGGCAGCCCACGAGGAGTACGCCGCCCAGACCGAGCACACCGGCCACGACCATCCGAGTGATGGTCGCTACGTGGGCATCGCCCTCATCCTCGCCGTGCTCACGGCCGCCGAGGTGGCCACCTTTTACTTCGAGGAACAGATCGGCGGCCTGCTGGTGCCCGCCCTCCTCATCATGATGGTCGTCAAGTTCTTCCTGGTGGTGGCCTGGTTCATGCACCTGCGCTTCGACAGCAACCTGTTCACCCGGATGTTCGTCTCCGGGTTGGTCCTGGCCGTGTCGGTGTACATCGCCGCCCTCAGCACCTTCAAGTTCTTCAGCTGACCGTGCTCGTCCTGGCGTCGGCTCCGGTGGTGCGGGGCGACCCCTGGCGCTGGCAGCCCCACCCCGAGGTGTGGGCCCTGCTGGTGGGGCTGGCGGTGGCCTACTGGTGGGCCATCACCCGGATCGGTCCCCGGGCCACCCGTCCCGGCGAGAAGGTGGTCAGCCGCGGCCAGGTGGCCTGGTTCGTCATGGCCCTGGGGACGCTGTGGCTCGCTGCCGACTGGCCCGTCCACGACCTCGGTGAGGAGTACCTCTACAGCATCCACATGAGCCAGCACCTGCTGCTGTCGCTGGTGGTGCCGCCCATGGCCTTGCTCGCCACCCCGACCTGGCTGGCCCGCATGGTCGTCGGCGACCGACGGGCCTACCGGGTGCTGCGTCGCCTGGCCCGACCGGTGCCGGCCACGGTGGTGTTCAACGTCGTGGTGGCCTTCACCCACTGGCCGGCGGTGGTCAACGCCTCGGTAGCCAGCGGGCCCTTCCACTACAGCCTCCACGTGGCCGTGGTGGCGACCGCCCTAGTCATGTGGCTGCCCGTGGCCGGCCCTCTGCCCGAGCTTCGACTGTCGCTACCCGGCCAGATGGGCTACCTGTTCCTCCAGTCGATCATCCCCACCGTGCCCGCCGGCTGGCTCACCTTCGCCGACGGGATCGTCTACCGCTCCTACGACGTGGTGCCGCGGGCCTTCGGCCTGTCGGTGATCGATGATCAGCAGGTGGCGGGCGCCATCATGAAGGTGGTCGGTGGGCTGTACCTGTGGACGATCATCACCACCTTGTTCTTCCGCTTCGCCAACCGCCAGGACCAAGACGACCGGTCCAGTGGCGCCGTGCTCGACCGCCGGGCACCCCTGCGGACCCCCGACGGCGACGTGCTCACCTGGGAGCAGGTCGAGCGCGAGCTCCAACGGGCAGGCCCGGCGCCGGTCGACCCGGAGCGCTAGCGCCAGCGAGCAGTCCGGCGAGATTTGTGGAGCCTGGGTGCTGTGCACCGGCCCGGCGGCTCCACGGTCGCGCTTGACGGAACACCGCCGGGGTTGACCTACCCTCGGCGACATGGCCAGCTACGACGCTCCCGAGCTCGAGCGTTGGCTGCGGCAGGCCGAGGCTGCCATGGTGGCCGCCGCCGGGGCGACGGAGACTCCGTCGTGGGCGTGCTTCCTCTACGAGCAGGCCGCCCAGCTCGCGCTCAAGGGGCTCTTGCACTCAGTGGGTGAGCAGGAGGCGGCATGGGGTCACGACCTGGTCTTGCTGGAGCGGCGGGTCGCTGGGATCTTCGGGGCCGACTGGCCTGCGGCGCTGGCCGAACCTGCGGCCCGCCTGGGGCGTCACTACATACCGGCCCGGTACCCCGATGCCCATGTCTCCGGTGCTCCCGACGAGCACTACACCTCCGGTGATGCTGAGGCGGCCACGGCCGACGCCAGAGCGGCCCTCGAGGCAGTGGAGGTCGTCGTCGGACTGTTGGCGCGGGCCGAAGAGGAGCACGGCCATGGCTGATGCGAGTGGCGTCGCCGCCATCGCCGCCCGCCGGAGGCGGGAGCGCGACGAGGCTCTGGCCGTGGCCAAGAGCTACGCCGAGGCGCTGGATGCCGACCTCCCCCTGGTGACGGCGGTGGTGTTCGGGTCCTACGCCCGCGGCGACTTCAACATCTGGTCCGACGTCGACGTGCTCATCCTCAGCGATGGGCTACCGGGCGGGTACCGGGAGCGTCTCGACCTGCTGTGGCGCCACCGCCCAGGTGGGCTCGAGCCGGTGGGTTGGACCCTCTCGGAGCACCAGGAGCGCCGTCAACGCCGGGACCCCATCGCCGTGGAGGTAGACCAAGTAGGCATGGTGGTGTTCGGAGCGGTCCCCGCTCATCTGCCGACGGGGTAGGGCGGCCGAGTCCGAGCGGTAGTCGCTTCACCAGACGTCAGAGGCGGAGGGGATCGATCCAGCGGAGGCCGGGGAACCGGGAGAAGTCGGCGTCAGACGAGCACAGCTCGGCGCCGTGCTCGATGGCCAGAGCGGCCAGGTGGGCGTCGGTGGTCAGGTTCCCTGCCGTCCCGAGCGGCTCCAGCAGCCCGCGCAGGATGTCGGCGTGGCGGTCGGTCGGGTGCACCAGGGCCGCGGCCGGCTGGCCCAGCCAGCCGTCGACCAGATCCAGGGCGTCATCCACGGCCAGAGGCTGTTCGAACACCGCGGCGCGAGTCGACAGGCGGACGAACCCCAACAGCACGATCCATGCCAGGGCGACCGTCCCCGACCCTGACAGCGTCTCCTCGAGCCAGGCCTTGGCCCGGGGATGACGGGGAGACGTCTCGTCGACGGCGTACAGGAGCAGGTTGAGATCGAGCAGCTTCACTTGCGCAGCTCGAGCTTGCGCACCACCTCACGGTCGTCTAGGTCGGCCGCCAACGCCAGCGCCTTGTCAAGATCCACACCCGCCCGCAGGCCCATCCGACGCGTCGGCAGGCGATAGGGCCGAGGCCCGGCCACCGGGCGCAGGCCGGCTCGGACCGCGTCGTTGAGCACCTGCTTGAACGAGATGCGCCGCTCGTGGGCTGCCGTTTGGAGGGCGGCGGCGACATCGGGGTCGAGGGTCACGGTGGTCCTCATGGAGTCATCATAACAGCAGAGCATCTGCTGTCATGATGTGAGGGACGACGCGCTACTCCCAGCGGAAGCGCCAGGCGGCCAGGGCAGGGGCCACCACCGCCCACGCCGCCAGCACCACCCAGGCCGTCGCAGGCGCGGCCACCGGCGCCGTCAAGGCGGCGCCGAGGGCCTCGGTCAGTGCGGCGGCCGGGAGCAGGCGGGCTACCGCCTCCAGGGCGGGCGGCAGCCGGTCGAGGGGGAACACCATTCCCCCCATCAGGAGCAGGACCAGGTAGAGCCCGTTGGCGGCGGCGAGGGTGACCTCGCCCCGCAGGGTGCCGGCCATGAGCAGGCCCAGCCCGGCGAAGGCCACCGTTGCCAGGGCCATGGCCGCCACCGCCACCACCGCGCTCCCGGTCGGGCGCCACCCCAACAACAGGGCCACCGCCACCAGCACCGCCACCTGGATGGCCTCCACCGCCAGCACGGCGATGGTCTTGGCCGCCAGCAAGGCGGGGCGGCCCAGCGGTGTCGAGCCCAGGCGCTTCAACACCCCGTACTGGCGCTCGAAGCCGGTCCCGATGCCGAGGCTGACCATGGCCGTCGACATCACCGCCAGGGCCAGGATGCCGGGGGCGAGGAAGTCGACGGGCTGGTCGATCCCGCTCGGGACGGGCAGCACGTCCACCAGGGAGAAGAAGACCAGGAGCACCACGGGGATGCCGAGGGTGAGCAGCAGCGACTCACCTCGGCGCAGCGTGAGGGTGAGCTCGACCCGGCTCTGGGCGGCGACGGCGCTGCGGTTCACGGTCTTTCCGCAGGATCGGGGGAGGTGGTGAGCCGCAGGAAGACGTCCTCCAGGGTCTGGCGCCCGGCTCGCAGGTCGGCCAGGGCCAGGTCGTGCTCGGCCAGCCAGGCGGTGACGCCGGCCACGGCGGCCGGGGTGGGGGCGGCGCCCACCAGGTATTCGCCGGGGCTGACCTCGCTGACCCAGGCCCCTATGGCGGCCCCCAGCCCGGCGGTGTCCAGGCCGGGGGGGGCGCCGAAGCGGATCTCGTCACCCGGACCGGCGCCCCTGAGCTCGACGGGGCTGCCGGCGGCCACCACCTTGCCCCGGTCGACGATTACGACCCGATCGGCGACGCGCTCGGCTTCCTCGAGCTCGTGGGTGGTGAGCACCACCGCCGTCCCGGTGGCAGCCAGGTCGCGCACCACCTTGCGCACCACCTGGCGCCCGGCCGGGTCGACCCCGGCGGTGGGTTCGTCGAGGAAGGCCACCTCGGGCCGACCCACCAGGGCCAGGGCCAACGACAGGCGTTGCTGCTCTCCCCCCGACAGCGTCCGCCACGTCGAGCCCGCCACCGATGCCAGGCCGACCCGGTCGAGCAGGTCGAAGGGGTCCTCGGGGTGGGGGTAGAAGGCGGCGAAGAGGCGCAACACCTCGCGGGGGCGGATGCCGGGGTACACGCCCCCCCGTTGCAGCATGACCCCGAGCCGGGAGGTGAGCTCGGCGTGGTCGGCCACCGGGTCAAGGCCGAGGACGGCCACCTCCCCGGCGTCGGGGCGGCGGTAGCCCTCCAGGGTCTCCACCGTGGTGGTCTTGCCCGCCCCGTTGGGCCCGAGCAGGGCCAGCACCTGGCCGGCCTCGGCGGTGAAGGACACGCCGTCGACGGCGGCGACCCTGCCGTAGCGCACCACAAGGGCGGACACCGAGACGGCAGGCACTGGCGGCACGCTATCTCCGTCGTCCCGGGGCGACAGGGGCAGCCGGCACGATGGGGATTGGACCGCTACCGTCGCCGCCATGCTCGACATCCGCCGGGTCCGCAGCGAGCTCGACACCTTGAAGGCAGGGCTGGCCCGCAAGGGCGTCGACCCGGTCGAGCTCGACGAGCTGGCCGTCCTCGACCGGCGCCGCCGGGACCTGGGCGAGATGCGTGACTCGTTGCGGGCCAGCATCAACCGGCTCTCCGTGGAGGTGGGCCGGCTGCGACGGGACGGTGACGACGACAAAGCCAAGGTGGCCATGGCCGAGAGCCGGGCCTTGGGCACCGAGGAGAAGGCCATGGCCGCTGAGGCTGCCGCCGTCGCCGAGCGGGTCCACGCCCTCCTGCTGCGCATCCCCAACCTCCCCTCCACTCTGGCCCCTGACGGGATCAGCGACGACGACAACGTGGTCGTCCGGGTGGAGGGCCTCCGGCCTGATGCCTACGCCAGCCACCAGCGGGTTCCCCACTGGGAGGTGGGGGCGGCCCTCGGCATCCTCGACCTCGAACGGGGGGCCAAGATCTCCGGTTCCATGTTCCCGCTCTACCGCGGCGCCGGCGCCCGCCTGGTGCGGGGGCTCACGGCATGGGCCCTCGACCGTCACTCCGACGCCTTCGAGGAGATCCGTCCACCCTCGCTCGTGCGCACGGAGACCATCACCGCCAGCGGTCAGCTCCCCAAGTTCGCCGACGACGCCTACCACCTCGAGCGCGACGACCTGTGGGCAATACCCACCGCTGAGGTCCCCCTGACCTCGATGGCCTCCGGGGAGATCCTGGCCGAGGCGGCGCTGCCGGTGCGGCTCACCGCCGCCACGCCCTGCTACCGGCGGGAGGCGGGGGCGGCGGGGCGCGACACCCGGGGCCTGCTGCGGGTGCACGAGTTCGACAAGGTGGAGATCCTGGCCTACACCACCCCCGAGCAGGCCCCGGCCATGCACGCCGAGCTCCTGGTTCGGGCCGAGGGCCTACTGGTCGAGCTGGGCCTGGCCTATCGGGTGCTCGACATCTGCGCCGGCGCCCTGGGCCAGAGCCAGGCCCGCCAATTCGATCTGGAGGTCTACGCCCCGGGCTGCGACCTGTGGCTGGAGGTGTCGTCGGTGTCGTGGTTCGGCGATTACCAGGCCCGACGGGCCGACGTCCGCTACCGCCGGGCCGACGACGGCAAGGTCGACCACGTCCACACCCTCAACGGTTCAGCCCTGGCCTGGCCCCGCATCTGGGCCGCCCTGGTGGAGACCGGTCGCCAAGCGGATGGCAGCGTGGTCCTCCCCGAGGCACTGGCGCCGTGGCTGGGCGGGTCGGCGAGGATAGGTTGACGGCGGTGACGACGGCGCAAATGGTCTTCTCCATCGCTCTCGGCCTGGTCACCGTCCTGGTCACCGCCTTCGCTGTCTACGTGGTGTCGTCGACCATGTGGGGCGACCGCTGGTTCCCCAAGCGTTGACCGCCACCAGGCCGTACCAGGGCAAGTCCGGTCAGTGGTCGTTCATCGGCCACCGGATCTCGGGCGTGCTGGTGTTCCTGTTCCTCCTGCTCCACATCGTCGACGTCTCCCTGATCAACCTGAGCGCCAGCCTGTACGACGAGGTCCACCAGCTCTATGGCAACGTCGTGTTGCGGGTCTTCGAGGTGGGTCTGCTCTTCGCCTTGGTGTTCCACTCCCTCAACGGACTGCGCATCATCATGGTCGACTTCTTTCCCGGGGCGGTGCGCAAGGAGCGGCGACTGATGTCGGCGGTGGTGGTGCTCACCCTGGCCGTGGGCATCCCCGGCGGCTACGTGATCCTCAAGCCGTTCATCGACGGCAGGCTGCTGGGATGACGGCCAGCGTCGACGCCGAGCCCGCCACCCGGCGCCCCCGACAGAACTTCGAGATGTGGTCGTGGTTCTTCATGCGCATCTCGGGGCTGGTGCTGGTGTTCCTGGCCCTGGTGCACTTCGCCGTCACCCACATCGTCAACGACGTGGTCGACACCGACGCTGCCTTCGTCGCTGACCGCTGGGACAACCCTTTGTGGCGGCTGTTCGACTGGACGCTGCTGGCCCTGGCCCTGGCCCACGGGCTCAACGGTCTGCGGTGGAACATCGACGACTACGTGCGGGCTCCGGTGTGGCGGACGGGCGTCAAGGCCGTCGTCTACACCTTGAGCGGCATCCTCTTCGCCTATGGCACCTTCACCATCGTCACGTATTAGTGGCCGGTGGCCACTGCGCTTGGGCCTTCGGCCCCGCGCGAAAGACCCCGGGTTAGGGCTCGGTCGTCTCGCTGGCGCATTTGGCGCAGCGGCCCACCAGGGCGAAGTGGTGGGCGTCGACCTCGAAGTGGAACTCCGACAGCAGGCGGGTGTGGAGCTGGTCGAACAACGAGAGTGGCAACTGCAGGACGGCGTCGCAGCGCTCGCAGACGGCGTGGTGGTGGATCTGGTCGGTGAGGTGGTAGATGGCCCGCCCGTGGCCCAGGTGCACGTGGGTGACCACGCCGAGCTGCTCGAAGGCGTCGAGGGTGCGGTAGACGGTGGAAAGGTGCACGTCGGGGTGGCTGGCGTGGACGACCTCGGCCAGTGCTTCGGCGCTCACGTGTTCCCGGTGCTCGAGCAGGGCGCTCAGCACGGCCCGCCGGGCGCTGGTCACCCGACCGCCCCGGTCCCGCAGCATTGCCAGGATGCGATCCAGCCGGTCATCGGTGCCTGGCGTCACCCCGGCAGGCTAGCTTTCCCCGCTTTCCGGTGAACAGGACGGGTACACCAGCGGATAGGCCGAGCACCACGATCATCTGCGCCTCGTGCGGGAAGGCCAGCCAGGACGGGTCCGGCAGTTGCCGGGGTTGCGGGTCGGTCCTGGCCCCGCCACCGGCGGGGCCGCCGCCCACCCCCCGCTGCCCCGCCTGCGGCACCACGGCAGGCCTCGCCGGTCGCTCGGCGTGCCCGTCGTGCGGTCTGCCCCTTCCGGCGCCGGCCGGCTCCGTCACCGCCCCGCCCACCCCCCCGTCCTATCGTTGGCGAACCCTCGGCGCCGCCGCCGCAGTCGTCGCGGTGATCGGTGTGGTCGCCGTATCGGTGGTCATGCGAGCCGGCGGCGCTGGCCTCGAGACGCGGTGGCGACTTCGCACCGGCGCCGTTCTCGTCGGCGACCCCGTCATTGAGGGCCAGAGCCTCTACCTCACCACGGAAGGGTCTTTGGTGACCGTCGAGACCACCGGGGGCCAGGCCCGATGGCGCTTCGAGACCGGGGAGCAGGTGGCGTCCACGCCGGTCGCCGGTGGCGGTCTGGTGTACCTGGCCACCGGGGTGCCGGTGACCGGGAAGGGTCGCCTGTATGCCATCGATGCTCGCACCGGAGACGAGCGGTGGCGGGCGACGGTCGATGAGCCGGTCGCCAGCCCACCCGTCCTGCTCGACGGAAGCTTGTACCTCGACGTTGGGGCCGGCGGGCTCATTGCCCTCGACGCCGTCACCGGCGAGCAACGGTGGCGACATCAGATCAGCATGGGGTCGGGCGTGGCCGCTACTGACAACGCAGCAGTGGTGGCCACCCCTGACGGTCTCACCGGCCTCGATCCGGCCACGGGTGCCGAGCGGTGGTCGTCATCAACCAGGGGCCGGCCCCAGGTGGCCCCGGTGGTGGCCGGCCAAGTGGTGGTGTCCGATGACGGGGCCGGATCGGTGCTCGGCCTGAATCCGGACGACGGGACCGAGCGCTGGCGTTTCCCCACCTCCGGCATCCTCCGGTCGGCCGTCACCTCTGGGCGGTTGGCTGTCATCGCCACCACTGCGGGGGTGGTGGCACTGGATGTGGAGTCGGGTGAGCTGCGGTGGCGGGCAGGGCCGGCTGGTGCCGACCGGCTGGGAGTGGCCACCGACGGCGCCACGGTGGCGGTCAGCGACGGCGAGCTGACGCTGCTCGACGCCGACACCGGACAGCGCCTGGCCGGCATCGAGCTGGCGGGCGAGGACGGGGCGAGCCTGGCCGTGGTAGGGGGCGTGGTCTACGTGGCCCAGGGCGACCGGGTGCAGGCTTTCGTACCGCACTAGTGCAGGAAGCGGGCGAACCAGTCCAACATGGTCTCGTACGCCGTCCTGGCCTGGCCGGACGCCGGGTCGGCGGGATCGTCGATGGACCTTACAAATGCGTGCCCGACACCCGGGAAGGTCCGGATGTCATGGACCAGACCGGCTTGTTCGAGAGCGGCGGCGGCGGCGTCGCGGGTGGCGTTCACCCGCTGGTCACCTTCGGCGTAGACGGCCAGGACCGCCGCCTCCGAGCCCGAGAAGTCGGGATCGGCCACGGGTCCGTAGAACGGCACCGCAGCAGCAATGCGAGGGTCGCCGTCCTTGAGCAACTCCCACACCATGCCGCCACCGAAGCAGAACCCGATGACGGCCAGCTTTGCCGCCGGCTGCCGGCGCTGCAGCTCGTCAAGGGTCGATCGCATGTCGTCGACCGACCGCTCCGACGCAAGTCGGGTGAGCGCCGGCCCGATCGCCGCCTCGTCGGCGAAGGCAGCGGTGCCGCCCTCGGCCGACAGCAGGTCGACGGCGAGGGCGGTGTAGCCGTCGCCGGCCAGTCGCCCGGTGATCGAGCGGATGAAGTCGCTCAGCCCCCGGTTCTCGTGGATCACCATGACCGCTCCCCTTGGCGAGGAGGTAGGGGCGGCGAAGGCGCCCTGTAGGGTGACGCCCCGGCCCGGGTAGGTGATCGCCTCGGTGGTCACGATCGCATCGCTGGATCGGGCGGACGGCAGTGGCCGAGCCGTCTCTGGCTCGCCCGGGGAGGGCGGCGCCGAGGGCTGGTCCTCGCTGCTGTCGGTGGCGTTGGCGCAGGCGGCCAGGAGGGCCGACGCGCCGAGGCTGGTGAGCCCCAGGAGGCTCAAGCGCCGTAGCGCCTCGCGGCGGGTCAGCCGGCCGATGGTGTGGTCTTCGGCAACCTCGTCGGCCAGGTAGCGCTGTAGGTGGTCCATCACTGGGCAGGTTAGGTCTACCCGTCGGCGATCTCGCTCCGTCGATGTCCGAAACGCCGGACTAGTGGCGGCGTACCCTGGTGCCTTCGGGGGTGTCCTCCACCACCCAGCCCCGGGCCACCAGCTCGTCCCTGGTGGCGTCGGCCCCGGCCCAGTCGCCTGCCGCTCGTTGCCGGTCACGAAGGGTGACCAGCGCAGTGGTATCGAGGTCGAGCACGACGTCGCCATCGGTGACCAGGGCCAGGCCGACCGCACCCGCCACCTCTCGCACGGCCGCCACCAGCGGTCTCGCTGCCGCCCCATCCCCGGCGTCCAGGGCGGTGTTGGCCCGGCGCCTCAGGTCGAAGAGCAGGGCGACGGCCGCCGGCGTGTCGAGGTCGTCGTCCATGGCTGCGGTGAAGCGCTCCACCGCCTCGGAATCGGGGGCGGTCTCGGGAAGTCCCACCTCCCCTGCCCGGCGGACCAGGTTGTCCAGGCCCTCGAGGGCGGCTTCGGCGTCGGCGGTGGTAGCCGGGGTCACCTCCAGGGGAGAGCGGTAGTGGGAGCGCAGCACGAGCAGGCGGTAGGCCCGGCCGTCGACCCGCTCCAGCAGGTCGGTCAGCGAGGTGAAGTTGCCCAGCGACTTGCTCATCTTCTCCCCGCCGGCCATCACCCAGCCGTTGTGCACCCAGTGGCGGGCGAAGCGCCGACCGAGGGCCACGGCCTGGGCCCGCTCGTTCTCGTGGTGGGGGAAGGGGAGGTCGACGGCGCCTCCATGGATGTCGAAGTCGTCACCCAGCAGGTCCAGCGACATGGCCACGCACTCGGTGTGCCAGCCGGGCCGACCCGGCCCCCACGGCGACGACCACGACGGCTCCCCTGGCTTGGCCCGCTTCCACAGCACGAAGTCGAGGGGCGAGCGCTTCTCCTCGTCGACCTCGACCCGGGCGCCGGCCCGCAGCGACTCCAGGGGCTGGCGGGCCAGCAGGCCGTAGCCCGGCACCGTGTCGACCGCCAGGTACACCCCATCGGCGGTGTGGTAGGCCGAGCCCTGCCCGACCAGGCGCTCGACCAGCTCGACCATGGCCCCCACGTAGCCGGTGGCGTGTGGGTCGGCGTCGGGCCGCCGCACTCCCAGGCCGTCCATGGCCGCCCACCACGCTGCCTCGTAGGTGGCCGCCACCTCCTCGCTGGTGCACCCCTCCCGGTTGGCCCGGTTGATGATCTTGTCGTCGATGTCGGTGATGTTGGAGACGTAGCGCACGGCCAGGCCCCGCCACTCCAGGTAGCGGCGGAGGACGTCGAAGACCAGGGCGAAGCGCCCGTGGCCGAGGTGAGGAACGTTGTCTACGGTGGGGCCGCACACGTACATCGACACCTTGCCCGGCTCCCGCAGCTCCAGAGGGCGTACCCGGCCGGTGGCGGTGTCGTGGAGGCGCAGCACCGAGCGAGGTTACCGACTGCTCCCCTGCGGGCCGTGCCCATTACCGTGACGCCATGGCCGCCATCCCCGACAAGCCCTCCCTCGACGGCCTGGAAGCCCGTTGGTCGGCCCGTTGGCAGGCGGAGGGCACCTACGCCTTCGACCGCAGCCGCCCCCGAGCCGAGGTGTTCAGCATCGACACCCCGCCGCCCACCGTGAGCGGCTCACTGCACATGGGATCGGTATTCGGCTACGTACAGACCGACGCGTTGGCCCGCTACCGACGCATGCGGGGCGACGCCGTGTTCTACCCCATGGGGTGGGACGACAACGGGCTGCCCACCGAGCGCCGGGTGGAGAACCACTACGGCATCCGCTGCGACCCGGCGCTGGCCTACGACTCCGGCTTCGTCCTGCCCCCGACGCCTGATCCCAAGGCCAAGGCGGCATGCAGCCGGCCCAACTTCGTCGAGCTGTGCCTGCGCCTCACGGCCGAGGACGAGAAGGTTTTCGAGGACGTCTGGCGGCGGGTGGGCCTGTCCGTCGACTGGTCGCTCACCTACACCTCTGTGGGCGCCCGTGCCCGACGAGCCAGCCAACGGGCCTTTTTGCGTGACCTGGCCCGAGGCGACGCCTACTCGGCCGAGGCCCCCACGCTGTGGGACGTGACCTTCCAGACGGCGGTGGCCCAGGCCGAGCTGGAGGACCGCGACCAGGCCAGCGCCTACCACCGCTACGGCTTCACTCGCACCGACGGTGGGGACACGGTTTTCATCGAAACGACCCGGCCCGAGCTGTTGGCGGCCTGCGTGGCCCTGGTGGCCCATCCCGACGACGGGCGCTACCGGCCGATCTTCGGCACCACGGTGGTGTCGCCCCTGTTCGGCGTCGAGGTTCCGGTCCTGGCCCACGAGCTGGCCGATCCCGAGAAGGGCTCGGGCATCGCCATGGTGTGCACCTTCGGCGACACCACCGACGTCACCTGGTGGCGGGAGCTGCAGCTTCCCGTGCGCAACATCCTCGAGCGCGACGGCCGCCTGCGGGCCGAGGCGCCCGACGCCGTGGTATCGGAGGCCGGGCGCGCGGCCTACGCCGAGTTGGCGGGGCGGACCGCCAAGGCTGCCCGGGCTCGCATCGTCGAGCTCCTGGGCGCCGCCGGAAAGCTCGACGGTGAGCCCAAGGTCGTGACCCATCCGGTGAAGTTCTTCGAGAAGGGCGACCGGCCCCTCGAGATTGTCACCAGCCGGCAGTGGTACATCCGCAACGGCGGGCGGGACCCGGAGCTCCGCAGCACGCTTTTGAAGCGGGGGGCCGAGCTCGTCTGGCACCCGCCCTTCATGCGCCAGCGTTACGAGAGCTGGGTCGAGGGCCTCAACGGCGACTGGCTCATCAGCCGCCAGCGCTACTTCGGGGTCCCCTTCCCCCTCTGGTACCCCGTGGGGGCCGACGGCGAGGTCGACCGCTGCCACCCCATCGTTGCCGACGAGGCCGCCTTGCCCGTCGACCCGTCCTCGGACTTCCCGCCCGGCTATCAGGACGACCAGCGGGGCCGGCCGGGTGGATTCGTAGCCGATCCCGACGTCATGGACACCTGGGCCACCTCCTCGCTCACCCCCCAGATCGCCTGCGGCTGGGAGGACGACGACGACCTGTTCGCCCGGACCTTCCCCATGGACCTGCGCCCGCAGGGGCCCGAGATCATCCGCACCTGGCTCTTCGCCACGGTCGTGCGGGCCCACGCCGAGTTCGACCGCCTGCCCTGGCACACCACCAGCATCAACGGTTGGATCCTCGACCCCGACCGCAAGAAGATGAGCAAGTCCAAGGGCAACGTGGTCACGCCCGTGGCCGTCCTCGACGAGTTCGGCTCCGATGCGGTGCGGTACTGGGCCACCAGCGCCCGCCAGGGCACCGACACCGCCCTCGATCCCAACCAGATGAAGGTGGGCCGGCGCCTGGCCACCAAGCTCCTCAACGCCTCCCGCTTCGTGCTCTCCCGCCTGCCCGAGGAGGTGTCCCAGGTTGGCGACGGCGCCATCGTGGCCCCCCTCGACCGGTCGATGCTGGTGGAACTGACCGGCGTCGCGGCCGATGCCACCGCCGCCTTCGAGGCCTACGACTACGCCCGGGCGCTGGAGCGCACGGAGCGGTTCTTCTGGCGCTTCTGCGACGACTACGTCGAGCTCGTCAAGGGCCGGGCCTACGGCGGAGCGGGCGCCGAGGGCGCCGGCTCGGCCCACGCCGCGCTGGCCCGGGCCCTGGACACGCTGCTGGCGCTGTTCGCCCCCTTCCTCCCGTTCGTCACCGAGGAGGTGTGGTCGTGGTACCAGCCGGGCTCGGTGCACTGCTCACCGTGGCCCGAAGCCTCGGCGCTGGCGGCGGCCGCCGGCGATGGTGACCCCCTGGTGCTGGAGGTGGCGGCGGCGGTGCTCGGCGAGGTGCGCAAGGCCAAGACGGTCGCCCGGCGATCGCTGCGCACGGAGGTGGCGAGAGTGGCGGTCATCGACCGGCCTGAGCGCCTGACCGCCCTGGGCCGGGCCGGGGGCGACCTACGGGAAGCCGGCCACGTCGCCCACTTGGAGCTGCTCGAGGGAGCGGCGTTCGCAGTCGAGGTCGAGCTGGCTGAGGAGTAGCTGCCCGGCCATCCCGTCCGTTCCTGGATAGCTCAGTCGCGCTGAGCGCGAGTCAGTTACGCAAGAACATCGGGAGATGGTGGTGGCGCTCCGGCGCTGGCGTCGGAGTCGCCGTCCCCGTCGGAACCGGGCAGGGTGGACCCCTCAGGTCGCACCCAGACGGTGCGCTGCGGGAAGGGGATCTCGATGCCCTCGGCGTCGAAGGCGGCCTTCATGCGTTGGCGCAGCTCCCGCATCACCTTCCACTGGGCCGAGGGCGCCGTCTTAACCACCAGCCGGATGGACACCCCGTCGGGCCCGAAGGCTTCCACCCCCCAGACCTCGGGCTCCTCCAGAATGTTGACGCCCCACTTGACGTCCTGCCAGACCTCGTCGGCCACCCCCTTGATGGTGGCCTTGGCCTTGGCCAGGTTGGTGTCGTAGGCCACGTCGAAGTCGATCAACGCTCGCGACCACTGCTGGGACTTGTTGGCGATCCGGCGGATCTCGCCGTTGGGAAAGTGCCACACCGTCCCTTCGACGTCACGGAGCCGGGTCGTGCGCAGGCTCACGCCCTCCACCGTGCCCGAGGCATCCCCGACATCGATGATGTCACCCACCCCGAACTGGTCCTCGACCAGCATGAACATGCCCGACAGGAAGTCCTTGACCAGGCTCTGGGCGCCGAAGCCCAGGGCCACGCCGACTATCCCTGCTCCGGCGATCAAGGGCCCCAGGTTGATGCTGAACTCGGCCAGGATGGTGAACAGGGCGATGGCCCAGATCACGGCCGACACCAGGCTGCGCAGCACGGCGCCGATGGTCTCGGCTCGCTGGCCGGCCCGGATGTTGACCGGACCGGTGGTCAGCAGCGCCGCCGGCGTCCGGTCGCGGATGGAACCCAGGGTCCGCTGAACCCCGGGCTGCTCGAAGCTGCGGATGAAGCGCCGGATCCCCCGCCGGGCAAGCCGGGTGGCGACCATAGCCAGGGCGATGATGACGACGATCTTGAGCGGCTTGGTGACCAGGAAGTCAGCGGCCCCGGCCCATTGCTCGCTGCCGGTCTTCTCGAGCACGAACCGACAGGCGACCCCCGGATCTGGCCCACAGGCACTTTTGATCTGGGCTGGGGTCAGCTGCTCCGGGGCCGCAGTCAGCAGGGCCAGGGACATCGACATGGGTTCGACCCTACCGACCGGCCCCGACGGTCACGGCACGGGCACTGCCAGGGTGACCGATGGTCGGAGGTGTCACACCGAGGCCGGCGGGGCACAACTGCCTAGACCGAAGCAGCGACCCGGGGCGGGCCAATGCCCATCGTGCACCATCGTCTCCAACTGCGGCCGCAGGCCGCCAGCGTCCGCAGGGCACGTCAGTTCGTGGCCGGCGAAGTACGCCGAAACGGTGCTGACGGGGCGAGCGACATGTGCGTTCTACTCACCAGCGAGCTGGTGACCAATGCCGTGCTCTATGGCCAGAGCGAGCTGGGGGGCAGAATCGAGCTGCGGATCAGCTTCACGCCGGCGATGGTGCGTATCGGGGTGCACGACCAGAGCCCGGCGCCGCCGGTGGCGCAGAACGTGGGCCCGGACGCCATGTCAGGGCGAGGTCTGGACCTGGTGGATGCCATGTCGAGCGCCTGGGGCGTCGATGCCACTGACGGAGGCAAGGAGGTTTGGTTCGTCCTGTGCCTATAGGGCTGTTGGCCGGGGCCGCCAGGGACGCTCAGGCGATCTCGGCGGAGAGGCGTTCGAGGGCCTCGTCCTCGGTGACGCTGAGAGCCACGCTGAGCTCGGAGACGAGGATGCTGCGAGCCCGCTCCAACATCGACTTCTCGCCGGCCGACAGGCCCTTGGCCGCTTCCCGCAAGGCCAGGTTCCGCACCACCTCGGCCACCTGGTAGACGTCGCCCGTCTTGAGCTTCTCCTGGTGGTTCTTGAACCGCCGGCTCCAGTTGCCCGGCTCGCGGACGTCCTTCTTGGACAGGAGCTGGAACAGGTCCTCTACGTCCTCGACGCTGATGGGCCGGCGCATGCCGACCTCCTCGACCTTGTCGGACGGCACCGACAGCGTGAGGTCACCGTGGGCCATGCGCAGGACCAGGTACTCGGTCTGCTCGCCGAAGGCCTCCCGCATCTCCTTGCGCTCGATGACGGCGGCGCCGTGGTGCGGGTAGACAACGTGATCACCGATCTTGAACGACATTGACGCTCCTGCGCACCGCTGGGAAAGGGCTTCTAGTGTGCCCTAGATCCGGCAGGTCGACAGACCCTGCTTCTCCAGGTAATGCTGGTGGTAGTCCTCGGCAGGCCAGAACGTCGAGACGGGAGTGATCTCGGTGACGATGGGCCGGCGGAACCGGCCGGCCGCCTCGAGCTCGTCCCGGGCCTTCGCCGCCGCCGCTTCCTGACCCTGATCGTGGAAGAAGATGGCCGAGCGGTACTGGGTACCCACGTCGGGTCCCTGGCGGTTGGGGGTGGTCGGGTCGTGGTTGTCCCAGAACACGGCCAGCACGTCGTCGTAGGAGAGCTTCTCCGGGTCGTACTCGACCTGCACCACCTCGGCATGGCCGGTGCGACCGGTGCACACCTGCCGGTAGCTCGGCTCGTCCTTGGTTCCACCCATGTAGCCCACCGCGGTGGAGACCACCCCGGGGACCTGGCGGAAGGCCGCCTCGATCCCCCAGAAGCACCCAGCCCCGAACGTTGCCTTCTCGGTCATCGCCATCCTTCCTCTCACAATTGCTCAGTCGTTCCGAGGGTACCGGCGAGGCGTCGTCGATCGTGACCCATCCCGGCAGGTCAGGCCGTGCGAGCCCGCTTCTGGTCACGCCGTCGCTCGGTGGCGACCAGCACCG
>JBPCJK010000073.1:0-13203 GCA_051005375.1 Acidimicrobiales bacterium | reverse complement strand
CTGGGTGTCGGCCTTGGAGGAGTAGTTCTGGCGCATGAAGTCGGGGGCGCCGGCCACCCCGCCGCCAGGGTGGACCGCCATCTGGTAGTCCAGGCTGTTGAGCCGGCCGATGACCTGGAAGGTGTCGGCGCTCTCCACGTCTAGGCCGATCCCCACCGCCCGCAGGTACTGCACGATGAGCTCGGTCTGGGGAGCCCCGGCCGGGGCCAGCAACTGCAGCTGCAGCGGCGCTCCGTCGGGTCCCTGGCGAACTCCGCTCCCGGTGGTGGTGTAGCCGGCCTCGTCGAGCATGCTCCCGGCCCGGGAAGGGTCGAAGGCGTACTGCTCGACGTCGACCCGGTAGGGGTGGTCGGGGGGGAAGAACCCGGGGTTGCCGGGGGCACCCGCCCCTCCGAGCAGTCGGGTGACCATCTCGTTGCGGTTGATGGCCGTGGCGCAGGCTTGGCGGAAGCGGACGTCCGACACCGCTCCCCCCGCCGCCAGGTTCCAGTTCAGCCCCGACAGGAAACCCGTCCCAGCGGGGCCCTCGATGGTCTGGAAGTCAGGGTCGGACTTGAAGGGGGCCAAGGCCGCAACGCCAGCGCCTTCCACGTTGGGCTGGCCGACATCGACCTCACCGGCCAGCAGGGCATCGAGCTCATTGCCCACGGGCACGAGCTCGATGCGCTCGACGAAGGGCTTGCCCAGGAAGAAGTCGTCGTTGGCCACGTAGAGGGCGGAGCCCTCGGCCGGGGAGAAGGAATCGAGGCGGTAGGGGCCGGAGCCCACCAGGAGCTTGAGATCCTGGGCCCTGGCGGCGTCGGGTATGTCGGACCAGATGTGGCGGGGCACGATGGGGACGGCGCCGGCCACCGCCTTGTTGAAGTCGACGATGGGGAGGTCGAGGCGGAACTCGACGGTCTGGGGGCCCGTTGCCCTGACCTCGGCCACGTTGCGAGGCTGGACCGAGACCGTGGGCGCCAGGGTCTGGCTGGCGAAGTACTCGAAGGTGAAGACCACGTCGTCGGCGGTGAGGGGCTGCCCGTCGTGCCAGCGGACGTTGTCCTGCATCTGGAAGGTGTAGGTCAACCCGTCGTCGGACCGGGTGGGCATCTCCTTGGCCAGCCACGGGAGGAGGGCACCGGTGCTGTCGTTCCACAACAGGGTGTCGTAGACGAGGATCATGCTGTTGTAGCCCGGGGCCAGGAAGTAGGTGAACGGCGAGGGGAAGGAGGGCGGCCCTCCTCCCGCCGCCACCCGCACCGTGGGCCGCCCGGTGGGACCAGCCGATCCCTTGGGCCCGTCCGAGCTCGTGCACCCGACCACCATCAGCGCTCCGGCGGCGCCGAGGCCGGCTCGCAGGAACGTACGTCGGTCCATGGGCATGTCAGATTCTCCTGTTGTCGGTCATCCTGGGCAGTCGCCGGCTTCGCTCATCGCGCCCTGTTGGTGCGGGGGTTGAAGATGGGCTCCAGGCCCACCGACAGCAGGGCGAAGCCGACGATGGCCAAGGTGATGGCTAGGCCGGCGGGCAGGACCCACCACGTCCACAGTGGGGTGTAGTACAGCCCCTGGTGGGCCACGGCCCTGCTCAGCATCTGTCCCCAGCTCACCGTGGACGAATCGCCCAGGCCCAGGAAGGCAAGGCCGGCCTCGAGGAAGATGGCGATGGATGCGATGTCGACGAAGCGCAGGGCGATGAGGGGACCGAGAGCGGGGACCAGGTGGCGGCGGATGAGGTAGGGGGTGCCCCCACCGAACCCCCGGGCCGAGGTGACGAAGCCCCGCTGGCGCAGGCTGAGGGTGGGGCTGCGCATTACCCGGGCCACCCGAGGCCAACCCAGCAGCCCGATGGCGAGGATCACCGTGGTCCTGCCCCCACCGACCAGGGCGGCGATGGCGATGAGGAGGGGCAGCACCGGGACGGCCAGGAGCACGTCGAGGACCCGGGCCACGACCCGGTCGAGGGCACCGCCCACCAGGCCGCTGCCCACCCCCACGACCACGCCCAGGGACATCGCCAGCAGGGGGGCCAGCAGCCCCACGATCAGGGAGGTTCGGGCCCCCCAGATGAGCTGGGAGAGGATGTCCTGGCCGATGTCGTTGGTCCCGAACAGGTGTTGAGCCGACGGCGGGTCGAGGGACCCACCGGAGAGGGCGTGGGGATCGTAAGGGGCGGCGAGGGGGGCCAGGGCGGCGGCGAGGACGATGACCGCGATGATGGCGGCACCGGCCACCACCGGCACCGAGCGCCACACCTCGGACCGGTGCCGGATGGCGTCAAGGGCGGTCATGGCCGGGTCCTCGGGTCCAGCCGGGCGTTGACCAGGTCGGCCACGAGGTTGAGGGTGATGACCAGGAGGGACAGCACCAGGAAGCACCCCTGCATGGCGGGGTAGTCGCGGTTGAGCGCCGACTGGGTGAGAAGCCGGCCCAACCCAGGGTAGGCGAAGATCTGCTCCACGAAGATGGCGACGGGGACGGCCACGCCGAGGAGCAGGGCGACTTCGGTCACCACCGGCAGCATGGCGTTGCGGGCGGCGTAGCCGTACTTCAAGCGCCGGGCGCGCAACCCCTTGGCCCTGCCCACCAGCAGGTAGTCGGACCCGAGCTCGCTCACCATGCTGGACCGCATGACCAGGTAGAGGGTGAGCAGGAAGGCCAGGGCCAGGACCGTGGCCGGGAGCACGAGGTGGTAGGCCACGTCGCCCATCGCCGCCATCGCGCCCGAGCGGTCGCCGAAGGCCGTCCTGGCCCCTGATAGGGGAAACCACCCCAACTTGACGGCGAAGGCGAAGACGGCGACGGAGCCCAAGAAGAACGGGGGGATGCTGGAGGCGGCGAGGAAGCCGGAAAGGAGGCCCTGGTCGACGGCCTTTCCTCGATGCCAGGCCGAGTGCACGCCGGCGATCAGGCCCACCGTGGCCGCCAAGCTGATCGCCGACGTCACCAGCAGGAGTGTCCAGGGCAGGCGCTCCCGGAGGAGGTCCACCACGGGGACGTTCTGGCGGATCGAATAGCCGAGGTCGCCGTGGGCCAGCCCGTTCAGGTAGTGCCCGTACTGCACGACGAGGGGATCGTCCAGGCCGTAATAGCGGGCCAGCCGCTCTTTCGTATCGGACTGGATGGGATTGCTGGTCCCGAGCGAGAGCTGTAGGTCGATGGGATTCCCGGGCACCACCCGGGGCAGGAAGAAGTTCAGGGTGACCAGGAAGAAGGCGGTTACCAGGTACCAGGCGACCAGCTTGCGGGCCGATCGCTCCCGGGAGACGGGGGCGGCGAGCTGGGTCTGGGGAAGGGGGAGCGCCTCGTCAACAGCGTCCTGGCCCGGGACCGGCTCGAGGACCTCCACCATGGGCGCCGGACGCTACACGGCCCCAACCTCCCCGTCACTAACAGTCATCCGCACCTAGTGGGCGGAGGGCCGATGATTTGTGGGCACCTGAGAGCGCTCACCAACCTTGAGTGCCCATCAATCCTGTAAAGGGAATCAGAACTGGGTCAATACCTCAGGGCCGTTGTCGGTGATGGCAATGCTGTGCTCGTAGTGGGCCGACAGGGAGTGGTCGGCGGTGACCACGCCCCAGCCGTCGGGCAGGACCCTGGTTTCCTTGGCCCCCATGTTGACCATGGGCTCGACCGCGAAGACGTTGCCCACCCGCAACTTGGGCCCCTTGCCGGGAGGGCCGTAGTTGGGAACCTCAGGCTTCTCGTGCATGGCGGTGCCGATGGCATGGCCCACGTACTCTCGCACCACCGAGTAGCCCGCCCCCTCAGCGACGGTCTGCACAGCATGGCCGATGTCGGAGATGCGGTTGCCGTCACGCATCTGGCCGATGCCAGCCCAAAGGCTCTCCTCGGTCACCCGCAGCAGTTTCTCGGCTTCGGCCGAGATCTGACCCACCGGCCAGGTGCTGGCGGCATCGCCGTGGTAGCCCTGGATGATCGCCCCGCAGTCGATGGAGATGACGTCTCCCTCCTCCAGAGGATCGTGGTTGGGGATGCCGTGGACGATCATGTGGTTGGGAGAGGCACAGATCACGGCCGGGAACCCGTGGTAGTTGAGGAAGTTCGACCGGGCGCCGTTGCGCTCGATTACCTCACGGCCAATGGTGTCGAGCTGGAGGGTGGTCACCCCGGGGCGAACGGCGTCACGGATACGGGCGTGCATCTCGGCGACGACCCGGCCGGCCTTGCGCATCTTGGCGATCTCGTCGGGCTTACGTCGCATGGCGGCCCAGCCTACCGATCAGCCCCCAATGCCGGCGCTGGCGACGGCGTCAAGGACTGCGAAGGACCGGGTACTGGCTGGACTCCGACAGGCGGCGATCGGCGGTCACCAGGGTGAGGTCGCAGACGGTGGCGGTGGCGGCGATGAACCGGTCGGCCGGATCCTGGCGGGGCAGGTCCAGGGACCGGCTGGCGACGGCCCCCTCTCGGGTGACCGGCACATCACGTAGGGGTACCCGGGCCAGTTGGCGCTCGACCCAGTCCAGGAGAGAGGCGCCAAGCTTGATCCGTCCTCGATCGGCCAGCAACAGGGTCTCCCACACGCTGATCGGTGACAGCCACAGCTCGTTGGCCGCCTTTCCCAACTCCCCGGCCACCGACTTCGACAGGCGCTGGGGCTCGAGCAGGCCCTAAAGCCAGATGTGGGTGTCGAGGAGGAGCCTCAACCGCTAACGGCTTCCCACTCGGTCTCTTCGGCTGCCGGCGACACGATGTCACCCACCATCTGCCCCGAACCAGCCGCGGAGCCCAGCCAGCTTCGATCTTGCGATGGGTGCGATGGAGGCACGATCTCAGCGATAGGGGTGCCCCTTCGGGTGACCAAGACCGGTCGGCCTGTCTGGCGCACCTCTTCCAGCACGGCCAGGCAGGTGGCCTTGAACTTGGAGATGGCGATCGACTCCATCCGTCGAGTTACCATGGTCGTCGACCATGGCATACTCAGGGGGTTTTAAGCCAGCGCCTGGTCGACCACTTCCATCAGGCGGGCGGTGACCTCCTCGACCGGCGCCAACCCATCCACTGTCGCCAGCAGTCCCTGGTCGGCGAACCACCCGACCACTGGGGCGGTCTCGGCTTCATAGAGCTGGAGGCGACGGGCGACGACATCGTCGGCGTCATCTCGACGCCGTTGCTGCTCCTGGGAACCGGCCAGGCGCCCGGCCAGGCGGGCCGCCACCACAACTGGGGCCACCTCCACGTGGATGGCCACATCGATGGTCGCCGGCTCGATGAGCCCCGGCAGGGCCTCGGCCTGGGGAAGGGTGCGGGGAAATCCGTCGAGGAGGAACCCGACTCGACGCACGTCGTCGTGGCCAAGCCGTTCGGCCACCATCTCCACCATCACGTCGTCGGCCAAGAGGTCCCCGGCGTCGATCGAGTCCCTGGCCCGGCGTCCGACATCGGTACCGGCCAGCGCTCGCAGCATCTCTCCGGTGGAGACGTGAGGAAGCTGGTAGTGGCGGGCCAGGCGCTGGCACTGGGTGCCCTTGCCGGCACCAGGCCTGCCCAGCACCACCAGCCGGGCCGGCCTCACTACTTCAAGAAGCTCTCGTAGTTCCGCATCATGAGCTGGCTGTCGATCTGCTTCATGGTCTCCAGGGCCACCCCGACGGCGATGAGCAATGAGACCCCACCGAACCCCTGGAAGCCGCGGACGTTCCACACCGCCAGCAGGATCTGGGGCAGGAGGGCCACGGCGGCGATGAACAGCGCCCCCGGCAGGGTGATGCGAGAGAGGATCTTGGCCAGGTAGCGCTCGGTCTGCGGCCCGGGGCGGATGCCGGGGACGAACCCGCCCTGCTTGCGGATGGTGTCGGCCTGCTTGGCCGGGTCGAAGGTGATGGCGGTGTAGAAGTAGGCGAAGAAGATGATCATCAGCCCGAAGACGGCGATGTACCAGAAGTTGTCGGGCTGGAGCAGGTTGTCGTTGATCTTCTGGCGGATGGTGTCCCAGAACCCGCCGGTGGGCAGCAGGTTGGTCAGCAGCACCGGCAGGTACAGCACCGAGCTGGCGAAGATGATGGGGATGACCCCCGACTGGTTCACCTTGAGCGGGATGTAGCTGCTCTGGCCCCCGTACTGGCGCCGGCCCACCACCCGCTTGGCGAACTGGACCGGGATGCGGCGTTGGCCCTGCTCCACGAACACGATGGCCACCAGCACCACCAGGGCGATGGCCACCACGATGGCGAACTTGAAGCGGCCGCCCTCGGACAGCACCAGGGCGCCGCCGGAGGGGATGCTGCTGACCACCGAGGCGAAGATGATCAGGGACATGCCATTGCCCACCCCCCGCTGGGTGATGAGCTCGCCCATCCACATGATCAGGGCGGTGCCCGCCGTCAGCGATAGCACCACCAGCAGCACGCGGGGCACGGTGAACTCAGGGATGAGGTCGACGGAGTTGCCGCCGAAGAGCCCGCCACCGCCGTTGTGGAACAAGAAGGCCAGGCCGGTGGACTGCAACAGGGCCAGGGCCACGGTGAGGTACCGGGTCCACTGGGTGATCTTCTTCTGGCCCACCGCTCCCTGCTCCTGCCACTGCTCAAGCTTGGGGATGACCACGGCCAGCACTTGCATGATGATCGAGGCGGTGATGTAGGGCATGATCCCCAGCCCGAAGACCGCCAGGCGGGTGAGCGCTCCCCCGGAGAAGAAGCTCAGGAAGCCGAGCACGCCTCCGTTGGCCGACTGCTGCTCGAGTTGCTGCACGGCCGCAAAGTCGACCCCAGGCGTGGGCACGTGGGACCCCAGCCGGTACAGGCCGATAATGAGCAGGGTGAACAGGATCTTGTTCCGCAGGTCGTCGACCTTGAACATGTTCCGCAGACTGGTCAGCACAGGCGAGCTCCTGGAAGGCGAGGGATCAGACGGCCGGTTACGGCTCGGGCAACTCTAACTGCCATGGCTGCGGTGAAGGTCAGCCCCGGGCTCGGGTGGTGGCCGACATGGCCTGGAAGGCGAGGACGGCAGCGGAGACGTCACCGACGGCCTGGTGGAGGGTGGTGGTCCTGACCGGGACCCCGTAAGCGCCCAGCCCCTCGGTCAACACGGTGGCGACGTCGTCGCCCACGGAGCCCTGCACCAGCGCCAACTCGCGGGGGTAAGCGTACTGGGCCCGATAGCCGTGCCCGTCGGGGAGGACCGTTCCCCACAGCCCCACCTGACCCACCACCAAGGCCATGTCGGGGGCGAGGCACAGCCCGTGGTCGCGAAGCGATCCGAGGTCCCCCGATCCGTAGATCCCACAGGCGCAACCCTCTGCGGGAGCGTCGTGGCCCACCCCCACGCAGATGGCCGTCAACCGCTGGCCCGGGCTCCACGTGCAGTGCTTCTGGGTGACCGAGCGCAGCACCGCCGGACCGGGCGGCACCTGCCAGTAGCGCCAGGCGATGACGTGATCATCAGGGGGACGCACGCGTGGGTGGTCCTCGGCGTCAGTCACGGCCACCGGCGGCACTCGCTTCTCCGGTGGGCGGAAGTCGCTGAGCGACGCTGGTTGACCGGAGAACGGTAGATCACGGCCGCGGATTAGCCCGAGGTCAGGACGGGGGCCCGGCCCGGCTCCACTGCTGGGTCTCGGGGTACTCGGTGTCGGTGGTGCAGTAGGAGTCGGGGTCGGGCTGCCACATGGGGGAGGCCCGCTCATGGCAGGCGGGGTGGAAGATCATGGCTGTCGGGCACATCATCTCTCCCACCGTCAGCTCGGCCCTGACCGCCTGCGCCGAGTCAACCTCGGTTCCGCACACGTCGCACGTCTCGGTGAGGGCCAACTCTTCCATGATCGTATTGTACGCCCTGACGCTCCCGGTGCCATCGATCGGACGGAGCAGGGATCGAGGGCCCGGCGGCGCTTGTGGTGGAGACGCTCACCCCACGACGAGACCTGCCGCAAACTCGACTGGTACGCCTCCCTCGGCGTCGACGAGGTCTTGGTGGTCGAGCCTGTCACCCGCACCTTCGAGCTGTTCGCCCGCCAGGACGACCGGATGGTGCTGGTCGACCCGGGCGGCGCTGGCGTGACCATCCGTAGCTTGGGCGTCGAGGCGCAGACAATTGACGGCCGCATCCGACTCACGTGGGACGCCGGCACCGCCGAAGTCTGACCGTCGGCGTCGTCGCTCAGCGATGAGTCAGCGGTTGGTGAGGGCGTTGCCCTTGGCCGGGGGCCGGCGGTCGCCATAGGGGGGCGCCAGGACCTCGATGGTGCCGCCGGCGTCGGTGATGGCGGCCTCGGCCGAAGCCGAGAAGGCATGGGCCCGCACCGTGAGCGGCCGAGTGAGCTCGCCCCGGCCCAGCACCTTGACCAACCCCCGCTTGTGCACCAGACCCTTGGCCCGCAGGGACTCGGGCGTGATCTCGTCGCCCTCGAAGGCCTCGAGGGCTTCCAGGTTGACCACTACGTAAGAGACCCGGAAGGGGTTGGTGAACCCCTTGAGCTTGGGCACCCTGCGCTGCAGCGGCATCTGGCCGCCCTCGAAGCCGACCGGAACGCGACTGCGAGCCCGCTGGCCCTTGCTCCCCCGCCCGGCCGTCTTGCCTCCGTGGCCACCGATCCCCCGACCCACACGGGTGCCCCGGCGGTTGGAACCGGGAGCCGGTCGCAGCTCGTGCACCTTCACGCTTCGCCTCCTTGAGCTTCCGATGCATCATGATCCTGCACGACGGGCCGCACGTCGACCAAGTGGGGGACGCGGGCGATCATGCCCCGGATCTCCCTGCGGTCAGGCAGGATGTTGGTGCGCCCGATGCGGCCCAACCCCAGGGCCCGCAGGGTCCCACGATGCTTGGGCTTGGTGCCGATGGCGGACCGCACCTGGGTTACCGCCAGCGCGCCAGTGCCGGACTCTGTCCCGGTGCCGGCGTCCGTCGCCATCACGCCACCTCTCGCGGCGGAGACCCGCCGTGGCGGTTGGACTCCCGATAGGCGGCCAGCAACCCGGCCGGCGTGACCTCTTCGGGGGACTTGCCCCGCAGCCGGGCGATCACGTCAGGGCGCCGCAGTGACTGCAATCCGGCGATGGTCGCACGAGCGACGTTGATGTGGTTGGAGGAACCCAGCGACTTGCACAACACGTCGTGGACCCCAGCTTCCTCAAGGATCACCCGGGCGGCGCCACCGGCAATGACCCCGGTGCCGGGGGCGGCAGGCTTGAGCAGCACCCGGGCAGCACCGAACTCTCCCAGAACCGGGTGGATGATGGTGGAGCCGGCCAGGGGGACCGAAAAAACGTTCTTCTTGGCGTCCTCGGTTCCCTTCTGGATGGATAGCGGGACCTCACGGGCCTTGCCGTATCCCAGCCCGACCCGGCCGGCGCCATCACCCACCACCACCAGGGCGGCGAACTGGAAGCGCCGACCCCCCTTGACCACCTTGGCCACCCGTCGGGGACGGGTGATGAGGCGCCCTTCGCGCAGTCCTGCGTCAGACATGAGCAAGCCTCCTGGCTTTGCGGTCAAAAGTGAATAGAAGCTCCATCACAACTCCAGGCCGGCGTGGCGAGCGGCCTCGGCAACTGCAGCCACCCGTCCGTGGTAGAGGAACCCGCCACGGTCGAAGACCACCCGCTCGATCCCTGCGGCGCGGGCTCGCTCGGCCACCAACCTACCCACGGTCGCCGCCGCATCACGGTTGCCGGTAGAGGTGCCGGCCGTCCGGGGGCCGGACTCCAAGGTGGAGGCGGCGACGAGGGTCCGTCCGGAACGATCGTCGATGACCTGGGCGCTCATGTGTCGGTTGGACCGGAACACAGCCAGGCGAGGCCGCTCAGCGCTGCCCTGTACCTTCTTGCGCACCCGTCGATGGCGCCGCACCCGGGCGGCGTTCTTCTGTTGAGTTGACGAGCTCATTCGGCACTCCCCTGACTCCATACATTGCGCACCCGTCGATGGCGCCGCACCCGGGCGGCGTTCTTCTGCTGGGTTGACGAACTCATTCGGCGCTCCCTTGAGTCCTCACTTGGCTGCCTTGCCGGCCTTGCGCACCACCCGCTCACCGGCGTAGCGCACCCCCTTGCCCTTGTAGGGCTCGGGTTTGCGCAGCTGGCGAATCTCGGCCGCCACCTGGCCCACCACCTGCTTGTCGATGCCGGCGACCACGATCCGGGTGGGGACGGGGACGGTGAAGCTGATCCCTTCGGGAGCATCGACCGAGACTGGGTGGCTGAACCCGAGGGCCAAGTCAATCCGTTGTGGGTTCGCTGACGTGGCCCGGTAGCCGACGCCGACTATCTCGAGCTCCTTGGAGTACCCGGTGGTGACCCCGGTCACCATATTGGCCACCAGTGACCGCACCAAGCCGTGGAGGGACCGGCTGGCCCGCTCGTCGTTGGGGCGCTCCACGAGGAGCGACCCGTCGTCGTGGCGGAGGGTGATGGGCTCGGGCACCTCGCGGGCCAGGCTTCCCTTCGGCCCCTTGACCGCCACCCGGTGCTCTGAGATGGTGACTTCCACCCCGGCCGGAACCGGTATGGGTGCACGTCCGACCCTGCTCATCCGCTACCTTCTCCTGCCTTGTCCACTGGTCCAGCTCACCACACGTAGCAGAGGATCTCGCCGCCAACGTGGCGCTTACGCGCCTCGCGGTCGGTCATCAGCCCCTGACTGGTCGACAGCACTGCCATCCCCAGGCCGCCGAGCACCCGCGGGAGCCGGTCAGCCTGACGATAGATGCGCAGTCCGGGCTTCGACACCCGTTTGATGCCGGAGATGGTCCGCTCCCGCTCGGTCGTGTACTTCATTGTGACGGTGAGGACACGGCCGGGCCCATCGGGGTCGTCGACGATGCCGTAGCCCTCGATGTAGCCCTCCCGCTGCAGCACCTTGGCCAACGCCTCCTTCACCTTTGACGAAGGCATCCGCACCTGGTCGTGCAGGGCCACGTTGCCGTTGCGCAACCGGGTGAGCATGTCCGCCACCGGATCGGTCATGGTCATGGCCGCCCTCCTCTCCCTCGGATCGGCCGGAGCACGCCGGCCCTCACCAGCTCGCCTTGGTCACGCCGGGCACCTCGCCGGCGTGCACCATCTCTCTCAGGCAGATGCGGCACAGCCCGAACTTGCGGAACACGGCACGGGGCCGACCGCAACGGCGGCAGCGCGTGTAGGCCCGCACCTTGTACTTGGGGGTGCGCTTCTGCTTCTCGACCAAAGCCTTCTTCGCCATGCGGCTGCTAGCTCCTGGGGGTTTCTCGACGGAAGGGGAAGTGGAAGGCGTCGAGCAACGCTCGGCCCTCGGCGTTCGTGCGGGCGGTGGTGACGATGATGATGTCCATGCCCCTGGTGGCGTCGACGTTGTCGTAGTCGATCTCTGGGAAGATCAGCTGCTCGGTGACGCCGAAGGTGTAGTTGCCCCGACCGTCGAAGCTGTTAGGAGGCAAGCCCCGGAAGTCGCGGATCCGGGGGATGGCCAGCGCCACCAACCGGTCGAAGAACTCCCACATCCGATCGCCCCGCAGCGTTACCTTGCACCCTATGGGGTTGTCCTCTCGCAGCTTGAACCCGGCGATCGATTTGCGTGCTCGGGTGACGATCGGCTTCTGGCCGGAGATGAGGGCGAGGTCGCGCACGGCGCCGTCGAGCAGGGACGGCTGGGTCACGGCCCCACCCACCCCCATGTTGATGACGATCTTTTCCAGACGGGGCACCTGCATTATGTTGGCCAGCCCGAGCTGCTCGGCCAGCGCCGCCCGCACCTCGGTGTCGTAACGCTGGCGCAGGCGAGGTCGTGCCTTGGTCGTGGCGTCGCTGGTCGTTGTCGGGCTCGTGGTCACAGCGCTGGTCTCGGTGGTGCTCACGGCAGGTCAGCTCCGGTGCGCCGGCAGATGCGTATCTTCTGACCATTGGCCTCGAAGCGGTACCCGACCCGGGTCGGCTTCCCGTCGCCGGGGCTGACCACGGCCACGTTGGAGACATCGATGGGCATGTCCTTGTCGATGATCCCGCCCTGCATGGTCATGCGAGTGGGACGTTGGTGCTTCTTGGCCACGTTGACACCCTCGACGATCACCTTGCCCTCCCGGGGCAGGGCCCGCATCACCACACCCTCCTTGCCTCGGTCCTTGCCCGAGAGCACCTGGACCCGGTCGCCCTTCTTGATCTTCATCACAACACCTCTGGTGCGAGAGACACGATGCGCATGAACTTCTTGTCCCGCAGCTCCCGGCCGACGGGCCCGAAGATACGCGTCCCCCGGGGCTGGCTCTGGTCGTTGATGAGCACAGCGGCGTTCTCGTCAAAGCGGATGTAGGAGCCATCGGCGCGCCGCTTCTCCTTCTTCACCCTGACCACCACGCACTTGACCACGTCGCCTCGCTTGACGGCGGCACCGGGGATGGCGTCCTTCACCGTGGCCACGAAGACGTCACCAATGGACGCGTAGCGCCGCCGGGAGCCACCCAGCACCTTGATGCACAGCACTTCCTTGGCTCCGCTGTTGTCGGCCACCCGTAGCCGTGACTCTTGTTGGATCATCCTACGGCTCCTTCGGAGCCGGATGATCCAAGGAACGCTCTGTCCATCGTTCGCCTCCGCATGCGTCGGCTCACCGTGCTCGGTCGAGGACCTCGACCAGGCGCCAACGCTTGAGCTTCGACAGCGGGCGGGTCTCCTGGACCCGGACCCGGTCGCCCACCCGGGCGTCATTGGCGTCGTCATGGGCGTAGAGCCGGCCGGTGCGCCGCATGGTCTTGGCGTAACGGGCGTGGCGCACCCGGTCGACGACGCGGACCACGATGGTCTTGTCCATCGAGGTCGACGCCACCACGCCCTCCCGGACCTTGCGGGCGTTGGGACGGCCGGTAGCGGCGGTCTCGGCTGTGTCAGCCACTGGTACGGTCCTCCTCGTCGTGGCCACCACCAGAGGCCAAGGCCTCGGCGGCGGCGATCTCCCGCTCCCGCAACAACGTGGCCAGGCGGGCCACGTCCCTGCCCAACTGGCCCAGCCGGGCGTGGTTGTCGAGCTGGCCGGTCACGTGCTGGAAGCGCAAGTTGAACAGTTCGGCCTTTGCCTCGCCCAGCCGTCCGACCAGCTCTTCGTCATCCAGGTTGCGCAGCCCTGCCACCTTGGGCGACATCAGACCTCCTCGGCGCTGGCGCGTCCTGCAGGTACTGGAGCGGGCCCGGTGATCCAGCAAGAGTCCCGCCTGCGGGTGGCCGACAACTCCGGCGCCAAGGAAGTCCTCTGCATCAAGGTGCTTGGGGGCTCCAAGCGTCG
>JBPCJK010000072.1:0-8584 GCA_051005375.1 Acidimicrobiales bacterium | reverse complement strand
GACCACATCGACGACTGGCACCTCACCTGGCGGACCCAGCTCGACCGCCTGGCCTGGCTGTGTAGGGCTCACCACCAGGACAAGACCCATCGGGGCTGGCGCCTGGAGGGACCACCCGGTGACCGGCGGTGGACGACGGCCGCCAGCCCCGCCAGTGCCCGTGGTCCGGATCCTCCAGCTACGGCCGAGCAAGGAGAGGGCGCTTGGTAGGGGTGCCGGCGTACCCCGTGGAGTCCCGGTAGCGGCCAGGCGATGACCCGTTGGACGGACCGGTTTCCTTGGCTCAACGGGCCCGCTGTCGTCGCTCCGCCCTCGACCGAACATGTTTTACAGCCGACGAGCGACGGCAGCGAGGCGACCCATCTCGGGCCGGGTGATGGCCCGTAGGTAGGCTGGCCCGGTGGCTCAGGCTCGACGTCGCCCGGAGCCGGAGTTGCGCCAGCCCTCGGCGGAGCCGCCCGAAGATCCCTCCCCGCACCTAACCGAGGCCGATGTCCCCACCCGGCCCGTGCCGCCCGTCGACTCCGACCAGGCCCCCCCGACTCCCACCGTTCGGTTGTTCGGGACCAAGGACTTCTTCCGCCTGTGGCTGGCCCAGGTCGTCTCCGCCCTCGGCGACTGGATCGGCTTCTTGGCCATCCTCGCCATCGCCGGGCGCATCGGCGGCTCCTCACCGGCGGCTGCCATCGGCGTGGTGATGACCGCTCGCATCCTGCCCGGGTTCTTCCTGGCCCCGGTGGCCGGGGTGCTGCTCGACCGCTGGGACCGCAAGCGGGTGATGGTGAGCTGCGACATCGGTCGGGGGGTGGTTCTGGCATTCCTGCCGTTCGTGACCAGTCTCCCGCAACTGGTGGTCGCCTCCTTCCTGCTCGAGGTTCTCACCTTGATGTGGTCGCCAGCCAAGGAGGCCGAGGTGCCCAACCTGGTGCCGTCCGGTCACCTGGCAACCGCCAACTCGCTCTCACTGGTGGCCGCCTACGGGACCTTCCCCATCGCCGCCGGCCTTTTCGCCGGCCTGGCCAAGGCTGCCGACATCCTGGGGCGCAACGACTCACTGGCGTTCCTCCAACTCAACAACGAGTCGCTGGCCGTCTACTTCGACGTGGCCACCTTCTTCCTCTCGGCCCTCTTGATCTCCACCCTGCGCCTCACCCGGCGACCCCGCTCCCCGGCCTCCTCCTCCCGTCGCCGCATCGACTTCAGCCAGACCTTCGACGAGTTCAAGGAGGGCTGGCACTTCATCTTCGTCAACCGGACCATCCGGGCCATCATGGTCAGCCTGGGCACCGGCTTCATTGGTGGCGGGATGCTCGTGCCCCTCGGTCTGGTCTTCACCGATCAGGTCCTGGGTGGAGGGACCGCCGGGTTCGCCCTGATGCTGTTTGCCCTCGGAACTGGCGTCGCCGTCGGCGTCCTTGCCGTCTCGGTGTTGCAGACCAGGCTCAACAAGCCCCGAGTCTTCACCGGCGCCGTCCTCGCCGCCGGCGTGTCGCTGCTGCTCGGGGCCTCGATGTCCTCGCTGTTCCCGGCCCTGGTGCTGGTGGCCCTCCTGGGTGGCGCCGCCGGGTGCACCTACGTCTTGAGCTTCACCATCCTCCAGGAGAGCGTGGCCAACGAGCTCCGGGGCAGGATCTTCACCGCCCTTTACACCGAGGTCCGTCTCTGCCTGCTCATCTCCTTCTCCCTGGGGCCGTTCCTCGCGGTCGCCCTGGGCGGGCTGTCCAACCGCCTGGTCGGCGGCGAGGTGTCCATCGGTGATCTGACTATCAGCGTCCCCGGCGTGCGCCTCACGCTGTGGCTGGCCGCGATCATCATCATCGTGGCCGGTGTGCTCGCCGGCATGGTGCTGCGAGAGGGCGGGGCCGAGGGAGGGAACCAGGGGGGGAGCCACGGCGACGAGCATGACGGCGACCGGTGAGGAGGGGCTACCTCGTCGTCCTCGAGGGAGGTGACGCCTGTGGGAAGTCGACCCAGGCCGCCCGCCTGGCGGCTCGTCTCGGTGCTGTCCTCACCCGGGAGCCAGGTGGGACCGAGATCGGCGAGCGCATCCGGGAGCTGCTCCTGCAGCCGGTATCGGGCGATATCGACGCCCGCACCGAAGCCCTGCTGATGGTCGCCGCCCGGGCCCAGCACGTCGCCGAGGTGGTGGCGCCGGCGCTGTCGGCGGGCCGCGACGTGGTCAGCGACCGCTTCGCCGGTTCCACCCTGGCCTATCAGGGCTTCGGCCGGGGCCTGGCCCTGGAGCAGCTTCGGACGCTTTCGGATTTCGCCACGGCCGGGCTGGAAGCCGATCTGGTCATGCTGCTCGACCTTCCGGCAGCCACGGCCGGGGCTCGCCGGGAGGGCCGCCTCGACCGGTTGGAGGCGGCAGGAGCCGACTTCCACCAACGGGTGACCGAGGGCTACGCCGCCTTGGCGGCGGCCGACCCCGACCGCTGGGTCGTCGTCGACGCCTCCGGCGACCGGGACTCGGTGGCTGAGCGGGTGTGGGAGGCGGTCGTCGGTCGCCTGGCGGGCACCCGTGACTGACGCCTTCGCCGTCGCCGCCGTCGCCGTCGTGGGCCAGCCCCGGTTGGTGGCACAGCTCCGGGCCGCAGCGGCTGCCCCGGTCCACGCCTACCTCCTCGTCGGCCCCCCGGGCGCAGGGACTGCTGCGGCCGCCACCGCCTTCTCCGCCGCCCTGCTCTGTCCTGAGCGAGGCTGCGGGCAGTGCCGTCACTGCCGCCTGGCCCTGGCCGGTGCGCACCCTGACGCCATCACCTTTGCTCCCGACGGCGCCTTCCTGCGGGTCAAGGACGCCGAGGAGATCATCCGCCTGGCCGTTCGCTCGCCGGTGGAGACGAACCGCAAGGTGCTGATACTCACCGACTTCCACCGGGTCCAACAGTCCGGCCCGGCGCTGCTCAAGACCATCGAGGAGCCGCCGGCCAGCACCGTGTTCGTGATCCTGGCCGACACCGTCCCCCCCGAGCTGGTGACCATCGCCTCCCGCTGCGTGCGCATCGAGGTGGCCCCGCTGGCGAGCTCGACCCTGGCCGAGCTCCTGGCCGCAGAGGGAGTCGCCCACGACCGGGCGGTGGTGGCTGCCGGAGCGGCAGCCGGAAGCCTGGAGCGGGCCCGCCTCCTAATCGCCGACGCCGGGCTGGACGGCCGCCGCCAGGCCTGGTCCGGCGTAGCCGACCGGCTCGATGGAACGGGGGCGGCGGTGTCGGTGGTGGTAGCCGAGCTCCTCGACCTGGTGGAAGCTGCGGCCGTCCCCCTGCGCCAGGCCCAGTCCGACGCCCAGGCCCGGCTCGAGGCCACGGTGGCGGCCACCGGGGAGCGGGGGTCGGGTCGCAGCCAGCTCGACGCCTCCCACAAGCGGGCCCTGCGACGTCACCGCACCGACGAGCTCCGCTTCGGCCTGGCCACCCTCGCCACCCGTTACCGCGACGCCCTGCTCGCAGCTTCGGAGCCGGCAACCTTGGTCGCTGCGCTCGACGCCATCACCGCCGCAGCCAAGGCCCTCACCCGCAACCCCAACGAGACCCTGCTCCTCCAGGCGCTGTTCCTGGGCCTGCCGCCCCTGACCAACCGGCGCCAGCCCCAGGCGCACTAGCGTGACGCCGGCACCGTTCCCCGCCCGGGTAGCTCAGACGGCAGAGCGACGCTCTCGTAAAGCGTAGGTCAGGGGTTCGATTCCCCTCTCGGGCTCCTATGGCCGACCCTGCCACCTTTGCCGACCAGGCGATGGAGCACATGCCCTCGCTGTACTCCGCCGCCCTGCGCATGACCCGCAAGCCAGCCGACGCCGAGGATCTGGTGCAGGAGACGTTTCTCAAGGCCTACCGGGGCTTCGGCACCTTCCAGCAGGGGACCAACCTCAAGGCCTGGCTCTACCGCATCCTCACCAACACCTTCATCAACCGCTACCGGGCCCTGCAGCGCCGTCCCGACGAGACCGACCTCGACACCATCGAGGACTTCTACCTCTACCGCCGGCTCGGTGGCCTGGAGGGCGCCCGAGCCACTCGCAGCGCCGAAGACGAGCTCCTCGACCTGATCACCGAGACCGAGGTCAAGGACGCCGTGGAGTCGCTCCCCGAGCAGTTCCGCATCGCCGTGCTGCTGGCCGATGTGGAGGGGTTCTCCTACAAAGAGATCGCCGAGATCCTCGACATCCCCATCGGCACGGTGATGAGCCGGCTCCACCGTGGAAGAAAAGGTCTGCAAAAGCAGTTGTACGACTACGCAAGCCAGCGACGGTTGATCGGCGCAGACGCCGAGCAGCTGTCGTCCCAGGCAGCGTCCCCGACAGGTGTCGACCCCGAGGAAGACCATCCATGACCAGCGAGCAGAGCCCGTCCCTGGACCCCGGCGACATGGTGACCGACGCCGAGTGCCGGGAGTCGTTGACCCAGCTCTACGGGTTCATCGACGGTGAGCTCACCCCCGAGCGTCGGGACCTGATCCGGGCCCACCTCGACGATTGCAGCGGCTGCCTGGGGGCCTACGACTTCGAGGCCGAGCTGCGCACGGTGGTGTCGACGTGCTGCCGGGAGCGCCAGCTTCCAGCCGGGCTCAAGGAGCGGATCGCCCAGGTGCTGCGGGGGCTTCCTGAAGGGTGAACGGCCGGGGGCCGACCCACGGCCGCTCCGGCCTACCATGGGCTGATGGATCTCGTGCTTGCCGGCCCGGTGCTGGCTGCCAAGGTGTGGACCTACTGGATCGCCGTTCCCCTCGCTGCGGGCGGGGTCATGCTGGTGGTGGCCACGGTGACGGGCTACCTGCGAAAGGTGCAGGCCCTCAAGTACCCCAGGGAGCGCGGCCGTGGCTGACCCCGTGGGGTGGGACCTGGCCGAGAAGGTGGCGGTGCGCATCGCCGGGCGCGAGCCCTTCGCCGACTCCTACCACGCCGATTCGCTGCAAGCGGACTTCGACGAGCTCACGGCCGAGGCCGAGGGGCTGGTGGCCGAGGCCACCGGGCTGATCTCTTCGTCGGGGCCGGCCCGGGCCCGGGTCACCGACCGACCGGGGTGGGTCCGGGCCAACCTGGCGTCGTTCCGGCGGATGCTCGCTCCCCTGACGGACCGGCTGGCCGACAAGATGCCCACCAACCCCGTCGCCGGCGCCATCAGCCGGTCGCTGACCGGGGTCGAGGTAGGCACGCTGCTGGGCTGGATGTCCACCCGCGTGCTCGGTCAGTACGACCTGCTCATCGTCGACGACCACACTGCCGCCGAACAGGACCTGGTCTACTACGTGGGCCCGAACGTGCTGGCCCTGGAGAAGCGCTTCGCCTTTCCTCCCCGGGAGTTCCGGCTGTGGTTGGCCCTTCACGAGGTGACGCACCGGGCCCAGTTCACCGGCATCCCCTGGCTCCGGGGCCACTTCCTCTCCCTGGTCGACGCCAGCCTGGGGAGCATCGAGCCCGACCCCAAGCGGTTCCTCGCCGCCCTTCGACGAGCATCTGAAGAGGTGCGGGCCGGTCGCAACCCCCTCGACGAGGGCGGCCTGGTGGCGCTCCTGGCCACTCCCGAACAGCAACACGTGCTGAACCAGATCGGCGGGATGATGAGCCTGCTCGAAGGCCATGGCGACGTCACCATGGACCGCGCCGGCGCCTCCCGGATCCCTTCGGCCGAACGATTCAGCCGGGTGCTGCGCCAGCGCCGGGCCCAGAGCTCCGCGCCGGCTCGGTTCCTGCAGAAGTTGATCGGGCTCGAGGCCAAGCTGAAGCAGTACGAGCAGGGCGAACGCTTCATCGAGGTCGTCGAGGCCGAGGGGGGCCCCTCCTACTTGAACCGGGCCTGGGAGGCCCCGGAGCTCCTGCCCACCCTGGCCGAGATCCGTGAGCCGGCGGCGTGGATGGCCCGGGTGGAAGCGCCGGTCGCCGGAAGTGCGGCGACTGCGGCCGGCTGAGCTGCTGGCTCGCTGTGCCTTCCCGCCGCCAGGCACGGCGGCAGCAGCAGCGGTGTCGGGAGGAGCCGACTCGAGCGCCCTGTTGGTGCTGGCAGCCGAAGCGGGTTGCGACGTCACCGCCATTCACGTCGACCACGGTCTGCGCCCAGGCTCGGCTGACGAGGCCGAGGTGGTGGCCACCCTGGCCCAGCGCGTCGGCGCCGGCTTCGTCGCTCGCCGGGCCCCGGTGGCCCCAGGGCCGAACCTCGAGGCCCGGGCCCGCAGCGCCCGCCAGGCGGTCCTACCGCTAGGCGTCATGACCGGGCACACCGCTGACGACCAGGCCGAGACGGTGCTGCTCAACCTGCTGCGGGGCTCAGGACTTGACGGTCTGACCGGCATGGGAGCCGGTCCCCGCAAGCCCTTGCTGGCGCTGCGACGAGCGGAGACGAGGTGCCTGTGCCAGACCCTCGGCATTGACATCGTGGAGGACCCGACCAACACCGATCCCCGGTACCGGCGGAACCGGGTGCGTCACGAGGTCCTGCCGCTGCTCGACGACGTCGCCCAACGCGACGTCGTCGCCGTGGTGGCCCGCAGCGCCTCCCTGCTCGGTGACGACGCTCAACTCCTCGATGACCTGACCACCGCTGTCGACCCCACCGACGCCGCCGCCCTGGCCGCCGCTCCCCTGCCCCTCGCCCGTCGGGCTGTGCGCCGCTGGTTGGTCGCCTCCCAACCGCCCCATCCTCCCGGCAGCGCCACCGTGGCCAGGGTGCTCGAGGTGGCCGGCGGCGTCCGCCGGGCCACCGAGGTGGGCGGCGGGTGGCGAGTGGCCCGCACCGACGGCCGCCTCCGCCTGGAAGGAGGCTCCAGATGAGGCCGGTCCCTGCACCCCACCACACCAACCCTGACCTGGGCGAGCTCGTCGTCAGCCAGCAGGAGATCGCGGCGCGCATCGTTGAGCTGGGCCATCAGATCGCCACCGACTACGCCGGGAGGGCGCCGCTGCTGGTGGGTGTGCTGAAAGGGGCATTCGTGTTCATGTCCGACCTTTGCCGGGCCATCGACCTGCCCGTGGAGTTCGACTTCATGGCCGTCGCCTCCTACGGCAGCGCCAACCGGACCAGCGGGGTCGTCCGCATCGTCAAGGACCTCGAGCTCGATCTCACCGGTCGCCACGTGCTGCTGGTGGAAGACATCGTCGACAGCGGTCTGACGTTGTCATATCTGCGCCGGAACCTGCGGGCGCGTGGTCCGGCCAGCCTGGCCGTGTGCGCTCTGCTGGTCCGCAAGGGCAACGAACCTGCCGCACTCGACCTGGCCTACGTGGGGTTCGAGATCCCTCCTGACTTCGTCGTGGGCTACGGCCTCGACATCGGGGAGCGCTACCGCAACCTGCCGTTTGTGTGTCGATTCGCCGGCGAACCAGAGGTTCGCCGGCGAATCTGAAGGTGCTCCGGGCAACGGGCAAAGCCCGCCGCCCTGCGCCCTGAAATCTCCACTGGCGGGCTCTGTACCACTTACGGCGATAATCCGCCGTGGCTGCCCGCCGGGCCGCCACCCAGAGAGGCCGCCCTTCGGCGGCGGAAGTGGCCGACGGCCGAGGGTCCGGCGATTCTCATCCATCGTGGCGGTCGCTTCGGCCAGCCGATGGTTGGCGCCTTCGGCGCCTGGTGCTGCCGGCAGGATTGGTCACCCTTCGGGGGCTCGCTTTGGCGTTCTGTGGCGTAGTCTTGGGGCCTTCCTTCTCACCTCTTGGAGAGCTCATCGTGCGCAAGGTCGTTCGAAGTGCGGTGTTCTGGGTGGTCCTGGCCCTGGTGGTGCTGGTCGGGGCCAGCCAGCTCCTCGGTGGTGACAACGACCGCGAGCAGCTCCGCTACGACGAGTTCGTCGACAGGGTCCGGGCAGGACAGGTGGCCAAGGTCGAGATCAAGGACCAGAGCTCGCGGGTCGAGGGCAAGCTGACCGACGGCACCGAGTTCGAGACCAACTTCCTCTCCGATGCCGGCGATCGGGTCACCGAGCTCCTGAGCACGGCCGACGTCCCCACCAAGGTCGATGCTGAAGAAGGCTCCTTCTGGGCATCGCTGGCCATCCAGCTCCTGCCCATCCTCCTCATCGTCGGAGTCTTTCTGTTCTTCTTGAACTCCATGCAGGGCGGTGGCAGCAGGATCATGCAGTTCGGCAAGTCAAAGGCCAAGCAGGTCTCCAAGGATCAGCCCAAGGTCACCTTCTCCGATGTGGCCGGGGCCGACGAGGCCGTCGAAGAGCTCCAGGAGATCAAGGAGTTCCTGGAGTCTCCGGCCAAGTTCCAGTCGATCGGGGCCAAGATCCCCAAGGGGGTGCTGCTGTTCGGTCCTCCGGGCACCGGCAAGACGCTGCTGGCGCGGGCCGTGGCGGGTGAGGCTGGAGTCCCATTCTTCTCCATCTCCGGCTCCGACTTCGTGGAGATGTTCGTGGGCGTCGGCGCCAGCCGGGTGCGAGACCTGTTCAACCAGGCCAAGAACAACAGCCCGGCAATCATCTTCGTCGATGAGATCGACGCTGTCGGGCGACACCGGGGGGCGGGCATGGGCGGCGGCCACGACGAGCGGGAGCAGACCCTCAACCAGCTTCTGGTGGAGATGGACGGCTTTGATCTCAACACCGGCGTCATCCTCATCGCTGCCACCAACCGTCCCGACATCCTCGACCCGGCCCT
>JBPCJK010000071.1:0-2905 GCA_051005375.1 Acidimicrobiales bacterium | reverse complement strand
GCCCTGCCGGTGGCGGCCTGGGCGCTGGGCCGTCTCGCCCGCCTGCCCTTCCCGGGGCCGGCCCTGCTGGCGGTGGCCACCGTGCCCTTCATCTTCGACCGCTCGTTCTCCATCTACGGGGGCAACGCCTACTCCACCCTGGCCGGGGAGTTCGCCTTCTCCATCAGCTTGGCGCTCGCAGTGCTGTTCCTCGGCTTGGTCCTGCGGGGGCTGGAGACCGGGCACCACCGGGTGTCGGCGGCCATCGTGTTCGCCCTGTGCGTCCTGTGCCACATCATCCCGGCGATCTTCGCCCTCATCGGCGTCGCCCTGGCCCTGGTCCTGCGGCCGAGTCGGCGACGGGTGCGCTGGCTGGCCGGCGTCGGGCTGGTCGGCGGCCTGCTCACGGCGTTTTGGACCGTCCCCTTCGTGGCCCGCCGGGCCTACCTCAACGACATGGGCTGGGAGAAGCTGACCACGTACTGGGAGGCGCTGTTCCCCGGGCGGCTGGGTAGCTCGTTCAGCCGGGCCTTCGGTGGGCAGGCCACCGCCGCCGTGCCCGGCGACATGACCTGGGTGGTGGTCCTCGCCGTGCTCGGCGTCGGTGCATCCATCATCTTCCGCCGCCGCCTCGGGCTGTTCCTCGGGCTCCTGGCCCCGCTGATCGCCGTTGCCTTCGTGTTCGCCCCCGAAGGACGCCTGTGGAACGCCCGGCTGCTGCCGTTTTGGTACCTGTGCCTCTACCTGCTGGCGGCCATCGCCGTGAGTGAGCTCGTCACCTCCCTGGCCCTGATCTTCTCCCGCCAGGCGGAGCGACCCAGTCGGGCCCTGGCCCTGGGGTTGCCGGTCGCCGTGACGCTGGTGGCGCTGGTCGTGGTCGGCCTGCCCCTGCGGGCGCTGCCCTTCGGCCAGACCTCGGCCGACGGCAGCACCTACCGGTGGGCCGGCATCTCCACCACCGACCGGAGCAACGTCGCTGACTGGGCCCGATGGAACTACAGCGGTTACGAGGGCAAAGCCGCCTACCCCGAGTACCGGTCGGTCCTCGACACCATGTCGGGGTTGGGCGACAGCCGGGGCTGCGGCCGGGCCATGTGGGAGTACGACAACGACCTCGACCGCTTTGGGACCCCCATGGCCCTGATGCTCCTGCCCTACTTCACCGACGGGTGCATCGGGTCGATGGAGGGGCTGTACTTCGAAGCCTCGGCCACCACCCCTTACCACTTCCTGAACCAGTCCGAGCTATCTGCGGCCCCGTCACGCGCCCAGCGCGACCTGCCCTACGGGCCCCTCGACGTGCAGCTCGGGGTCGAGCACCTCCAGCTCCTGGGCGTGCGCTACTACATGGCCTTCTCGCCTGAGGCGGTGCAGCAAGCCGACGCCGAGCCGGCGCTGTCACTGGTGGCGACCACGGGCGCCTGGCGCATCTACGAGGTGGCCGACGCCGCCATGGTCCAACCCCTCACCGCCGAGCCGGCGGTGCTCACCGACGTGCCCAAGGGCGGCAAGGGCTGGCTCGAGCCGGCGGTGGACTGGTACCTCGACCCGAGTGCCCAGAACGTCTTCCTGGCCGCCTCGGGCCCGTCCTCCTGGCCCAGGATCCGGGCCGGCGAGCGCCCGCCGACCGAGGCCGTCCCTACCGCCAACGTCACCAGGATCGGCGTGGGAACCGACAACATCTCCTTTGACGTCGACCGCCCCGGCACCCCCGTCCTGGTCAAGGCCTCCTACTTCCCCAACTGGAAGGTGAGCGGGGCGAAGGGTCCGTGGCGGGTGGCCCCCAACATGATGGTGGTGGTGCCCACCAGCACCCACGTCGAGCTGACCTACGGCACCACCTCGGTGGAGTGGGTGGCCTGGCTGGTGACCCTGCTCGGCGTGGTCGGCCTCGCCGTGCTGGCCCGCAACGGGCGCCTGGCCATGGCCACCCGGCGCCGGTTCAGCGCCTGGTACGGCGACGGCGGGGTGCCGGTCCTGGTCCTCGACGTCGACCCCGACGACGACCTCGTCGGCGACCTCGACGGGAGGGAGACCGCACCCGTGGCGGCCCCCGTTGGTGGAACGATGGATGCCGGCCCAAACGACCTGGACGACCTGGACGACCCCGCCCTCGACGACCCCGCCCTCGACGACCCCGACGGCTCTGACGATCTTGACGATCCGGTTCCCCATGACCTGGACAACCTCGATGGGCCCGGTGACCCGCTCGCCGGCGGCCCGGCTGTCGACGGCTCCGGTAGACTGGCCAGCCCCGACGGCGTGGCCGGCTCCGGTGACCTGGTGGAGGACGCCACCTCTAACCGGCACCCCGACGAGTCGGAGGTGTCGGTACCCGTAGGGACGGGGCGGGACCAGGCCAACCAGGCCGATCGCATCTGGGGCCCGGGGGCCAGCACCGGCGCAGGGCCGTCGGGATCCACGAGATCGGCGAGGGGCTCAGACCCCGCCGAGTGACACCCCGCCCCCCCGGCGCCGCGCCACCCCTGGCCAGGCGCGGTGCCGAGCGGTTGCGGCGCTTCGCCGCCGTCAGCCTCCTGGCCACCAGTGTCGACGTGGCCGTGCTGGTGGCGGCGGCCGAGTCCGGCACTCTGCCGGTGGCGGCAGCGGACGCGATGGCGGTGTCCACGGCGTCGGTCGTCTCCTGGCTCGCCCACAAAGCGGTGGCCGAGGCCGGCGACCCCTTCGAGCGCTGGGTGGACCGACCGGCGGCCTTCCTCGGCACCGCCGTGCTCGCCTGCGCCCTCGACGTCGCCATCGTGGCCACCGGCGCCGGGTCCCGGGCCGGTGACCGCCACCGACCGCCCCTGGCCAGGCTGGTCGGGGCCAAGGCCCTGGCCCTGGCCCTGAGCGGCGTGGTCCGCACCGTCGCCTACCGGGCCGTGCTCCTGGGCCAGACCCGTCGGGAGCTGGCGGTGCGCCCGTC
>JBPCJK010000070.1:0-20499 GCA_051005375.1 Acidimicrobiales bacterium | reverse complement strand
GTGGTCGCCTCGGCTGGCGCCGGGCGCCGGTGCGACTCGGCGCCGGCCAGGCTGCCACCGCTGGATCCGTACTGCGACCCGCTGAACTCGGGGTAGGCCAGCACCCCCATCTCCGGCAGGTCGAGGCCGGTGAGCTCGTCATCTTCGGAGGGTCGGATGCCACCCTTGGTCGTCTTGTCCTGGATCTTGAAGAAGGCGTAGGCGATGGCGAACATCACCGTGCAGATGACGGCGGCGCCGATGGCCTGGGCCACGAACTGCCCGACGTTGCCCTTGATGAGCCCCTCAACGTTCTGGAAGTCGCCGAGAGAGGCGTCGAGCGCCGGGCCGGTGCCGTTCCAGCCGGCGCCGTAGCTGCCGTCGGCGAAGATGCCCACGGCCAGCACCCCGAAGATGCCGCACACCCCGTGCACCGAGATGGCGCCCACCGGGTCGTCGATCTTGCCCCGGCGCTCCACGAAGAAGATGGCCTCGATCACCAGGATCCCGGCGATGATGCCGATCACCGCCGCCGCCCAGGGGGCGACGAAGGCACAGGGGGCGGTGATGGCCACCAGCCCGGCGAGCATGCCGTTGGCCATCATGCCGGGGTCGGGCTTGCCCGTCCGCCTGGTGATCCACACCAGCGAGGTGGTGGCACCGAAGGCGGCGGCGAGGGCGGTGTTGGCCGCCACCACCGCGAAGCGGGGGTCGGACACGGCGAAGGTCGATGCCGCGTTGAAGCCGAACCAGCCGAAGAGCAGGATGAACGTGCCCAGCATGGCCATGGGGATGTGGTGGCCGGGCAGGGCCCGGGGCTTGCCGTCCTTGCCGAACTTGCCCAGGCGGGGCCCGAGGACAATGGCTCCGGCGAGGCCGGCCACCCCACCCATGGCGTGGACCACCCCGGAGCCGGCGAAGTCGACGTAGCCGTTGCCGAGGTTGAAGTTGTTGCCGAGCTGGCTCAGCCAGCCTCCGCCCCAAGTCCACGAGCCGAACAGCGGGAAGTAGACGGCCCCACAGAACACGCCCCACCAACAGAAGCTCTTCCACTTCCAGCGCTCGGCCATGGCCCCGGTGGGGATGGTGGCGGTGGTGTCCATGAAGGCGGCCAGGTAGAGGAAGTAGGCCATGATGGCCACGTCGTAGCCGTTGCCCAGGGCCGGCGCCGCCCAGGCCAGGATCCCGCCGAAGCCGGGGATGTTGATGAGGAACCGGCCCATCGGCTCGGTGAAGGCGCCGGCACCGATCACGGGCACGGCGTCGGAGCCGATGGTGGCCGAGAAGCCGCCGAACATCAGCCCGAAGCCGACCAGGAAGTAGGAGCAGAACCCCAGGCCGAAGATGGCGAAGTTGGTGGAGACCACGTGGGCGGCGTGCTTGGCCCGACAGAAGCCGGTCTCCACCAGGGCGAAGCCGGCCTGCATGAAGATCACCAGGGCGGCGCCGAGCACGATCCACAGGAGGTTGAGGCTGATCTCGGTGCCCTGGACGTCCTTGCCGAACTCGGCGAATCCGCTCCCGATGGAGTCGGCGCCAGCCACCCCGGTCATGACCCACAAGGCCGCGATCGAGATCCCGAGACCGCTCGACAACTTTGCTCGATGACGCATTGGTTCTCCTTTGGAGGCGTGGCTCAGGAAGGCAGGAAGGACGGGATTGGAAGGAAGGACGGGGCCCGCCTCAGATGGCGTCGATGCCCTCTTCCCCGGTGCGGATGCGCACCGCCCGCCCGACATCGGTGACCCAGATCTTGCCGTCACCGATCTTTCCGGACTGGGCGGCCGAGGCGATCGTGTCGACCACCTTGTCGGCCAGATCCTGCTCTACCAGGATCTCGACCTTGATCTTGGGGACGAAGTCGATGGAGTACTCGGTACCTCGATAGGTCTCGGTGTGGCCGCCCTGGCGGCCGAACCCCTTGACCTCGCTCACGGTGAGGCCCTGGATCCCGACGCTCTTGAGCGCGTCTTTGACCTCGTCGAGCATGTGGGGCTTGATGATGGCGGTGACCAGTTGCATGGGCCGACGCTGGCAGGGGGCGGTTTCCCTTTCGTTGTCGGCGTGTTACGGCTCGTGCACGCCTTGCTGACAGGAACCTGACATCTCCAACAGGTACCCCCTCGACCGGACGGTGCGCAGGGCGAGTCCCACCGTGCTCAGCCGGCGCCGGAGTCGCACCACGTGGACGTCGAGGGTGTTGCGGGCCTGTGTGCCCTCTGGCCAACCGGCACGGACCAACGTGTCGCGAGAGGCCACCGTGCCCATCCTCTGCAACAGGACCTCGGCCAGGCGGGATTCCAGTGGCGTCAACGACACCCACCCGTCGCCCACCCGCACCACTCCGCCGTCGATCTCAGGGCCGGTCCCCAGGTGGCACTGGGCCCGCACCACCAGGCTGTCGGCCCGGGCCTTGAAGTCGAAGTCGGCCGCGGGAAGTCGGATCCAGTCCTCCAGGCAGTCGGCCAGGTGGGGAGGAGCGGCGTCGTCCTCGAGGAGGAGGAGCCGCGGCCTGCGCTGGCGGCGCAGCTGTTCCCGCCGGCCGCGCTCGGAGGGCCAGCGCACTTTGACGATGTCCACGCTGACGAAGGTAGGCAGCCTCTGTTGCCGGGCTGTTTCCTCAGCGTGAACGTAGCGGGGTCAGTCCGGTCTCCGGAAGTTCTCGAAGTAGCGGCTGGGGGTGGGGCCTCGCTGGCCCCGGTACTTCGAGCCGAGGGTGGCCGAGCCGTAGGGCTGATCGGCCGCTGTGGTCATCTCCAGGAAGCTGATCTGACCGATCTTCATGCCCGGGTACAAGGTGATGGGCAGGTTGGCCACGTTGGAGAGCTCGAGGGTGAGGTGGCCGTCCCAGTCGGCGTCGACGAAGCCGGCGGTCGAGTGGATGAGCAAGCCGAGCCGACCGAGGCTGCTCTTGCCCTCCAGCCGGGCGACGAGGTGGTCGGGCAGGCCGATCCGTTCGGCCGTCGAGCCGAGGACGAACTCGCCGGGATGGAGGATGAACACGTCTTCCTCGCCGACCTCGACCACCTCGGTCAGGTCCTCCATCTCCTGCTTCACGTCGATGAAGCCCATGGTGTGGTTGCGGAACACCCGGAAGAACCGGTCGACGTGCAGGTCCACCGACGAGGGTTGAATGCACCCCTCGACCAGCGGCTCGATCACGATGCGCCCCGCCGCCAGCTCCTCGCGGATGGTGCGGTCAGAGAGGATCACTGCGGCACGCTACCGCCGCAGGCCGGGCGGTAAGCTCTGGACCGCCCGCGGGTGTAGTTCAGCGGCAGAACATCAGCTTCCCAAGCTGAGAACGCGGGTTCGATTCCCGTCACCCGCTCCATACGAAGTGCCTGGTCAGGTGCGGTTTCTAGGAAATTCTGTTCGGATCCGATTTCGCACCTGAGCGCCGTCGTGACCTCGACGTGACCTTAGAACGGCGGTAACGGCCGGGGCACGAGGGGTCAGGACGGACGCTGGCGGCCACGTCCCGCCGACACCCGAGCTCGTGCTCGCGTACTCCCTGTTCCGCTGGGGCGCGGGGCGAGAGGCCGGGGTGGGGTTGGCCGTGATGCTGGCCACCTACACGCTGAACATCGTGGTCTTCACCAGCGAGGTGAGCGGTTTCGGGGAGGCGATGGCTGCTTTGGTGCTCCTTCTCTTTCCGGCCGCACTGGGTGCCTCGGTCCGGTTCCGGCCAACTCCCGGTTCAGGGAGATGGACCAGGTGAAGCTGCGCGAGCGCGAGCAGTTGGCCCGGGAGCTGCACGACACGGTCGCGCACCATGTGTCGGGCATCGCCATCCAGGCCCAGGCGGGACGAACGCTGGCTTCGTCCAACCCGACGGCGGCGGTCGAGGCCCTGACCGTGATCGAGGGGGCGGCATCGCGCACGCTGGCCGACATGCGTCTGATGGTGAGCGTGCTACGGGCGGGCGAAGAACCCAGCCTCGCGCCACCACCCCGAGTGGGCGACATCGGTCGCCTGGCCGAGGACGGCCACGACTCGCTGCCCGTCGAGGTCCGGCTGTCGGGTGTCCTTGGCGACCTGCGGCCGTCGGTCGAGGCAGCCGTGTACCGGATCGCCCAGGAGTCGATCACCAACGCCCGCCGCCACGCTCGCCACGCAACCGGAATCACCGTCTCCATCGCCGGCACGGGCGGTCGGGTCTTGGTGACCGTCAGCGACGACGGGGACAGCCGCCCGGGTGGGGGCAGGTCGTCGGGTTACGGCCTTGTCGGGATGAGGGAGCGGGCGAGCCTTCTCGGAGGCACCCTCGATGCGGGCCCAGGTCCGGACCGGGGTTGGACTGTCACCGCCTCGCTCCCCCTGACGGGAACCGTCGAGTGACGGCCACCGGAGGAACCGTGCGGGTCATGGTGGCCGACGACCAGGACCTCGTCCGCACCGGCCTTCGGATGATCCTCCAGGCTCAGCCCGGGATCGAGGTGGTCGCCAAAGCCGGCAATGGGCGGGAAGCCGTCGCCCTCGCTCGTCGACTCCGTCCCGACGTCTGCCTCATGGACATCCGCATGCCGGAGATGGACGGCATCGAGGCCACCCGCCAGCTCGCCGGGCCCGACGTGGCCGATCCGCTGGCGATAGTGGTGATCACCACGTTCGACCTCGACGAGTACGTCCACGGCGCGCTCAAGGCGGGTGCCCGCGGGTTCCTCCTCAAGGACGCCGGGCCCGAGCTGCTCATGCAAGCGGTCCACGCCGCGGCCAATGGTGACGCGCTGATCGCCCCGAGCATCACCGCTCGCCTCCTGGCCACCTTCTCCGGCTCCGCGACCAGCGAGCCGCCGGCGCCGCCGATCGTGCCGCTGACCGCGCGTGAGGAGGAGGTGCTGCTCACAGTGGCCCGCGGCCGGACCAACGCGGAGATAGCCGATGAGCTCTACATAAGTCTGAGCACGGTCAAGACCCACCTCGGCAGCCTTATGAGCAAGATCAGCGCACGCAACCGCGTCGAGGTCGCGATGTGGGCTTACGAGACGGAAAGGATCCGAGGCTGAGCCCAGGAGGGCCACGGGCTCACAAAGGCGTTATCCGGCGCCAGGGTGAGGAACCGGGACAGCGCCATCCTCGACACTGAGGCGCACACCCAGCGGCTCTACGACCTGCTGCTCACCAACCCAGAGTTGGCTGCGATGATCGAGGCGGAGGTCATGAAGGCGACCTACCACTCGATGCGCCACGACGGGCGAGACCCTGCGGTCGACGTGACCTGAAGGCGAACGTGACCTTCACGTGACCTAAGTGGAGGTCGCGAGACGGTCTTGGCGGCCACTGTCGGTCAAGCGAGATAGCCCGTGACCTGCGGGTACTAGAATCTCACCAGGTCAGGAAAGTGCCTCCTGCAAGCTTCCCATGCTGAGAACCCGGGTTGCTCGGGTGCTGCACGACGCCCCTGGTTCTGGTGGCGGGAATGGGACGGTCCCAGTAGCGCCACCAGATCGGTTCGGTCCGTGCGGGTTGACCGAGGCGCTGGCGCCGCTCAGCGCTCCCAGCGCTCCAGGGGACGCACGGCCACGGCGCAGTGCTTGTAGGAGGGCTGGCGGGAGGAGGGGTCGAAGCTCGGGTGCGTGAGGCGGTTGACCTCGGCGTCGTGCATGGGGATGAACACCTGCCCGGGGGCAACGGTGGTGGTCACCACCGCCCGGGCCCGCATGGAACCCCGGGCCGAGGCGACCACCACCTCCTCGTCGGCCTGCAGGCCGAGCGCCTCGGCGTCGGGGCGCGACACCTCCACGTAGGGGCCCTCGGGGTGCAGGCTGGCCAGCACCGCCGACTTGGCCGTGCGGGTCTGGGTGTGCCACTGGGCCGAGCTGCCCCGCCCGGTGAGCAGGACCAGGGGGTAGCGCCGGCTCAGCGCCTCTCGAACCGGGCGGGGCTCGCCGAAGCAGAACCGGGCCCGGCCGTCGGGGTGGAAGAACCTCCCGTCGGCGAACAGCCGGCGCTCGTCACCCCGCACCGCCGCCGCCCCGGGCGGGAAGGGCCACTGCACCCCGCCCAGGTCGTCGACCATGCGGTAGCCGTCGATCCCGCTCAGGTCGCAGGGCCGCCCCGCCGACAGGCGCCCGAGGATCTCGAAGGTGGCCTCGGGCGAGGCCCACTCCTCGAAGAGATCCCCGCAGCCCCAGGCCTCGGCCACCAGCTTGAAGATGGCGAAGTCGGCCAGGGCCTGGCCCGGAGCCCGCGCCACCCGCTTGATCAGCCCCACCCGGCGTTCGGAGTTGATGAAGGTCCCCTCCTTCTCCCCCCACCCCGCCGCGGGCAGAACCAGGTCGGCTCGCTGGGCCGTCTCGGTGGTCGGGTAGAGCTCCTGGACCACCAGGAAGTCGAGCCGGCCCAGCAGGTCGGACAGCTCGGAGTGGTTGATCCAGGAGTGGGCGGAGTTGGTGGCGATGACCCACAGGCCCCGGATGTCGCCTGTGGCGATGCCCTCCACGATCTGGTCGTAGGCCCAGCTGGGCCGGTCGGGGATGCGCTCGGTGGGCAGGCCGAGGATGCCGGCCACCTCGGCCCGGTCCGAGGCGCTGGTGAAGTCCCGGCCCCCGAGCAGGCTGGTGGTGTTGGAGAACAGCCGCGATCCCATGGCGTTGCACTGCCCGGTGATGGAGTTGGCCCCGGTGCCGGGACGGCCGATGTTGCCCGTCATCAGGGCCAGGTTGATGATGGCCTGGGCCACCAGCACGCCCTCGTGGCTCTGGTTGACGCCCATGGTCCACCACAGCGACACCCGCTCGCCCCCAGCGATGGACTCGGCCAGGCCCTCGACGGCCTCGGGGGACAACCCGGTGGCCTCAGCTGTGCATGCCAAGGTGAAGGGCTCCACGTGGGTGGCGAAGGCGTCGAAGCCGGTGGTGTGGGTTGCCACGAAGCCGGCGTCGACCGCGCCCCGCTCGATGAGCAGGCGGGCCAGGCCGTAGAGCAGGACCAGATCGGACTTGGGGGCCAGGGCCAGATGGGTGGTGGCGGCCACCGCCGTCTCGGTGGCCCGGGGGTCGATGACCACGATCTCGGGATGGTGGGGGTTGCGGCAGATGCGCTCCCAGAGGATGGGGTGGGCGATGCACACGTTGGACCCCACCAACACGATGACGTCGGAGGATTCGAAGTCGGCGTAGGTGTAGGGGGGGGCGTCGAAGCCGAAGGCGGCCTTGTAGGCCACCACCGCCGTGGCCATGCACTGGCGGGTGTTGCCGTCGCCATGCACCATGCCCATGCCGAACTTGGCCACGGCCCCGAGCAGGGCCATCTCCTCGGTGGCGATCTGGCCGGTGGACAGGAACGCCACCGAGTCGGGCCCGTGCGCAGCCTGGACGGCCTTGAACCGGGAGGCGAAGCTGTCGAGCGCCGTCGGCCAGTCGACGGGGACCAGCTCGCCCCGGTCGTCGCGCAGTAGCGGGGTGGTGGCCCGGTCGGGCGCCGCCAGCGGCGCCAGCGCCTCCCAGCCCTTGGGGCAGGCCCGGCCCATGTTGACGGCGTAGTCGGTGGTGGGCGAGAGGTTGACGGCCTCGCCCCCCTGGAGGTGGACGTCGAGGGAGCAGCCCACCGAGCAGTACCCGCAGACCATGGAGGTCACCGCCTCGGGCGCGAGCCGGGCCGGCACCTGGCCCAGGCCGAACCCGCCCTCCCTCCGAGCCAGGTCGTCGCCCAGCCGGCCCTGCCGGGCCATCAACAGGTTGCTGCGGGCGGGACGGGTCACTGGCGGGGTCACCGGGTCGGTCACCGGCTCGGTCATCCTGGGCTCGAGGGCATGCGGGCGGGGGCCACGGCGGTGAAGAACTGCCAGCGCTCCACCAGCTCACCGGCCACCAGGGCGACGAAGCTCACCGCTCCCAGCCCCAGCACCACCGCCGGTGCAGGGGTGGAGGCGGCGAAGAGGGCGGCCAAGGCCGACAGCGCCCCGAGCGCCCCCAGGGCGAAGCGCCAGCGGCTGGAGGTGGCCAGCTCGCCCACCAGGAGATGGGCACTGCGTCGCAGCTCGGCGGGGGCGCCGGGGCGCAGGTGGCGCACCAGGGAGGCCTCCCACACCAGCTTGGCCATCGCACAAGCCACCACCAGGGCGGCCAGGGGCCGGCCCAGCTCGAGGGCGGCCCGCTCGGCGGCGGCGGGGCCGACCACCAGCGCCACGGCCATGGAGGTGACCAGCACCGCTGCCGCCCCGGTGAGCGCCGCGCTGAGGGTGAACTTGGTCCCCGTGGTGGGCAGCGCCCACCAGGCCCGGTGGGTCACGGCGTAGACCATGGCCGAGCAGGCCACGCCCACCACGCCGGCGCCGGCCACGGCCAAGCCCAGGACCGACTCGATCCCGGTGGCGCCGGTCAGCAGGGCCCAGCCGTGGACGGCGGCCAAGCCGGCGAAGGCCACAAAGGCCACGATCTCCCGGCTGAGCCACGACCGGCGGATGCCGAGCACCGCCCGGAAGGCATATACGGGCCGTCCCAGGTGGAGCACGCTGGCGCCGAGGGCGAGGAGCCCCACGGCCAGGGCCACCAGCGCCGTGGCCGGGCGCAGGGCGTCGACCAACTCGCCCCCGGCCAGGGCGCGCATGGCCACGTCGACCACCGAGGCGCCCACCGCCAGCTGGGTGAGCACCAGCATCACCGCCAGCGGGGGATGGGAGTGGCCGCGGCGCAGGACGGGGTGGTCGGAGGGCCCCGGCTGGGGAGCACCCGCTCGGGTGCTGCGGTAGACGGTGGTGGGTACGGTGATGGCCGACGGGGGCGCTCCCGTCACCAGGGTGGCCCCCGCGATGGCGGCGGCGACCCTGGCCCCGGCGGTGTCGATCACCGTGACCTGGATGGCGGCGTTTGGGCACGACGAGACGCAGACCGGTGCCTCCCCCGCCCCCAGGCGGTCAATGCACAGGTCGCACTTGCGCACGATCCCCCGGTCGGGGTTGTAGCGGGGCACCTCGTAGGGGCAGGTCAGCAGGCAGTACCGGCAGCCGATGCACTGGTCGTCGAGGTGGACGACGATGCCGGTGACGGGGTCCTTCTCGTAGGCGTTGACGGGGCAGCCCTGGAGGCAGGCGGGCTCGACGCAGTGGTGGCAGGCGGCGGTGACCGGCTGCTGGTATGGCTCGGTGCCACCCGCCTCTACCAGCCCCACCGTACGCCACGACTCACCGTCGTCGAGGCCGTTGAGGGAGTGGCAGGCGGTCACGCACGCCTTGCACCCGGTGCAGGCGTCGAGGTCCACCTCGAAGCCGTACTGCTGGCCGGGACCGGGCTGGTGCAACGGGACGAGGTCGCGGTAGTACCGGGCCTGAGCCGGGAGGGCACCCGTCTCGTGGCGCTGGGAGAAGCGCTCGACGGCGGTGAGGTCGGCCTGCTCGGCCAGGTAGCGGTCGATTGGCGTGAGCTGGTCGGAGGCAGCGCCGTCGGGGGCGAGGTCAACCCTCGCCGGAGCGGTGGCGGTGGTCGTCATCGCCATCGTCTCCCCCGCTCTCGGCCCACCCGGTGACCCTAGGGACAGGCGGTTTCCCTGCCGTTGTCGTCGAGTGATCGGGCCATGAACACACCCTCACGGCCGACCGTGAGGGTGTGCGCAGCCCGTCGCACGCCGGAAACGTCGGGTGACGGCTAGGTGAGATCGGCGACCACTCGCCGGCCATGAGGGCGGCGTGCACCGGCTGGGTGTGGGTGGCGTCGGTCCAGAAGTCGGCGAGGAGCAGGCGCGCCCCAGGCGTCGCCGTCCGGCGCAGCCGGGCCAGCAGGGCGCGGTTCTCCTCCGGGGACCAGTAGTGGACGAAGTTGGCCAGGAGGAACGCGTCGTGACCTGACGGGAGCTCTCCGGCCATGGCGTCGCCGGCCACCACGTCGACGCGGTCGCCCAAGGCGGCGGCGGCCACCCGCTCGCGAGCCATGCCGACCACGACTGGCAGGTCCACGACGGTGGAGTGCAGGTTCGGGTACGCCCGGGCCGGGGCGATCGACCACGAGCCCGTGCCACCACCGACGTCGAGCAGTCGGCGGTGGGCGGACAGGTCGACCGCTCGAGGGAGGGCGGATGCCGGCCCGGCCAGGATGGCTTCGATGCCGGCTGACGCCACCTCCTGGAGCTCGTCGTCGAGGTCGAAGATCCTGGGGGTGACCCCTGGGCGGGGCCGTCCTACGCTGCTCCTGTGAGCCTCGACCTCGAGCGTCGTACCTACGACAAGGTGGTGCGGCTCATGTGCTCGGGTCTTGGCTGGCCCAGCACGAGTGCGTGATCGACGACGTCAACCGCTGGTGGTTCCTGGCCCGCAGCGGCAAGCGGGTGGGCGCCACCAGCCTGGCCACCCACGGTGACCTCTCCCGCAGCGCCCGGCACCGTTCTCGCGAGGCGTACGGCACCGGAGACGAGCTGCGGGCATCGTTCGTGGTGGATGGGAGCTACTGGGGTGCGGCCGGATTCCTACGCGAGGCAGGTGACCCTGGTTCACCGAGGACGAGGTGAGCCTCCTGGCTTCGATGTGCGATGCCATCGCCGACGGGCTGCGCAGGGCACTGCTGGTCACGCACATGCCCGCCGAGGCTGACTTCGACGTCGGCCCCGGCATCGTGGTCTTCGACGAGCACGGCCGGCCCGGGTCGATCTCTCCCGCGGCCGAGCGTTGGATCGAGGAGATTGTCGAGATCCCGCCTCCGTCGACGCCAGTCGAGTCAAAGGTGGTGCAGGCCGTCGCTGCCCGGGCCCGCACCCTGGCCCCTGGCCAGGACCCGCTGGGCCTGTCGGCCCGTTCGCGGGTCCCAGACGAGGTCGGGGCGTTGGCTGCTCCTCTACGGCACGCCCCTCTCGGGCCGCGGCCATGGCCGGGCCGCTGTCGTCATCCAGCCGGCCCAGGCCAGCGAGGTCGCCCCCATCGTCGCCCTCGCCTACGGGCTCACGGATCGCGAACGCCAGGTGACCCGGCTGTGCATGCACGGGCGTTCGACCAAGGCGATGGCCCAGGCGTTGAACGTCTCGCCCTACAACCGTCCAGGACCACCTCAAGTCGATCTTCGTCAAGACCGGTGTGTGTACCCGCGGCGAGTTGGTGGGCCAGATCTTCCTCGAGCACTACGTTCCCCGTTGGGAAGAGGTCTCGGACGCGCCCGCCGGCTGGTTGTCACTGCACGACGATGGTTGGCCGTCGAGGGCGCCGCAACACCTGGACCCAGCCGGCCTGGCATAGCCGGTCCCGCCGATGTCGAAGAGTGACCTGGGCGTGAACGCGTACTCACGGCCAGCTGTCGTGGCGTGCGCAGCCCGTCGCACACCGGAAACGTCACGGGAAACCCCTGGCAACACGGCCTCCCTAGGTTCGGTGCATGGCTGTAATCGACATCCCCGCCGCCAAGCGCTCCGGCCTGCCGGTCGACTTCGAACGCCTCGCCGCCGAGGGCGACGGCTGGCTCAGCCCCGAGGACCGCTACGCCCTCAAGACCTGGGGCGTGTGCACCCAGGACCAGGACGGGGTGTTCATGATCCGGGTGCGCAACCCTGGCGGCGCCCTCCCCACCCGCCAGGCCCGGGGCCTGGCCCGGTTGTCGCGTTCGTTCGGGCCGGACTGGTTGCACCTCACGACCCGCCAGAACATCGAGCTGCACTGGGTGGAGGACCGAGCGGTCCCCGCCCTGCTCGAGGGCATCGCCGATGCCGGCCTGACCACCCGCTCGGGCTGCGGCCACACCATGCGCAACGTCATGTGCTCCGAGGACGCCGGGCTCAGCCTGGACGAGCCCTTCGACTGCCTGCCCGACGCCCGGGCGGTGAGCGACGCCATCCTGGCCCGCTCGGCCAAGCTCAACTGCACCATGCCCAGCCGCATCAACATCGCCTTCGGCGGCTCACCCCGGTGCCGAGCCGACGCCCGCCTCAACGACGCCGGCTTCGTCTCCCGTGTGGTCGACGGCGAGGCCGGCTACGAGCTGTGGGCGGGCGGGAGCCTGGGCAAGGCCCCCTTCCTGGCCATCAAGTTGTCCGACTTCGTGGCCCGGGCCGACGTCATGGCCGCGGCCGAGGCCCTCATCGAGGTCTTCGTCGACCACGGCGACCTCGACAAGCCGACCAAGGGTCGCATGAAGTTCGTGGTCGAGCGCCTGGGCGAGGCCGGTTTCCGCTCGACCTGGGACCAGGCCTTTGCCGCCGCCACCCGGAGGGGCCCTCGGCCCCCGGTGGCACCGGTGGAGGTCATGGAGGAAGCCGACCGGGTGGCGATCCTGGCCCACGTCCCCCCCGGAGGGTGGTCAGGCGGGGTCCGCCCCCAACGGGTCCCGGGCGTGGCCACCCTCACCGTCGACATCCCTCTGGGCGACACCAACGGCGGAGAGCTGGAGATGCTGTGCGACCTGGCCGACCGCCACGCCGACGGCGCCCTCAACATCAGCAGGGACCAGAACGTGGTGCTGCGCAACGTCCCGGTGGCCGCCGTGACCACCATCCGCGACACCCTGCGCACCCGGGGCCTGTTCCTCGCCGGCGAGGCCCACACCGCCTCGATCCGGGCCTGCACCGGCTCGGCGGTGTGCGCTCTGGGCATCACCACCGCCCCCGAGGCGGGCAAGGCCCTGCTCACCAGCCCCGGCCTGGGACGCAACTCGTCGCTGCGGGTGCACGTGTCGGGTTGCCCCAACTCCTGCGCGCAGCACCAGGCCGGCGACATCGGCCTGTCGGGGTCCAAGGTCCGCATCGGCGGGGCGACCCGCGACGGCTACCACGTCTACCTGGGCGCCGACCTCGGCGCCGGGCGGGTGGGCGAGGTGGTCGGCCGGGTGGCCACCAGCGACGTCCCGGCCACGGTGGAGACGGTGGTGGGCACGTGGGAGGCCATGCGCCACGAGGGCGAGAGTATGGGAGCGACGGTGGCCCGCATCGGCCACGACGCCTTCGCCCGCCACCTGGAGGCGGTCATGGCCGAGCGCTGGGCCACGGGGCCCGAGCCCGAGGTGGCGGCGGCGGCCGCCTCTGGGGAAGCGGCAGTGGCCGGCGCCCCGGTGGCGGTGGCCAAGGTGGGCGACATCGAACCGGGATCCGTCGCCACCGTGGACGCCGCCGGGACCCCGGTGGCCCTGGCCAACGTGGGCGGGACCTTCTGCGCCGTGGCCAACGAGTGCCCCCACGCCGGCGCCCCCCTGGGCGAGGGGACCCTCGACGGCGCCTCCCTGACCTGCCCTCTCCACGGTGGCACCTTCGACGTGCGCACCGGCCAAGCCCTGGCGGGACCCACCGACGAGGTCGCCCGCTGCTTCCCGGTGAGCGTCGTCGACGGCGTGGTCAGCGTGGCTGTGGCCGAGCCCGCCGACCCTGCGCCGGCCTACGGAGGCGGCTGAGGCAAAAACGGGATCCCGACGATCACCCGACGTCGCGACGAGCGAAGCCGGCCAGGCCGAGCACCACCAGGCCGGCGGTCACCGCGCTGAGGAAGCGTTCGCCTTCGTGCTGGCCGGCGGTGGACTACGTCCGGTACGCCATCACCATGCAACGCCTGCCCCTGCTCCGGCGCTGGGAAGAGGGCTTGGCCGAGGGGGCCGAACTGCTCGGCGTGTCCAGTGACGACGGCCCCGACGGTGGCGGGTGAAGCCCGAGCCCCACCCTTCGGGACGCCAGGTGGAGCTGGCCTGCGGTGACCAGCGGGTGGTGGTCACCGAGGTGGGCGGCGGGCTCCGGAGCTACACGGTCGCCGGTCTGGCCGTGCTCTATGGCTACGGCGCCGGGGAGATGTGCAGCGGGGGACGGGGCCAGGTCCTCATCCCCTGGCCCAACCGACTGGCGGAGGGTCGCTACCACTTCGGCGGCGTCGAGCGGCAGCTACCGCTGACCGAGCCTACCCGCATGAACGCCATCCACGGCCTGGTCCGGTGGGAGAGCTGGCAGGTGGTCGAAGGCCGACCGGACCGGGCCGTGGTCAGCCACGTCCTCCACCCCCAGCCGGGATACCCGTTCACCCTGGCTGTGACCATCGAGTACCGCCTGGAACCGGCCGGGCTCAGCGTGACCACCACGGCGACCAACGTCGGTGCCGACCCCCTGCCCTTCGGCGCCGGCTTCCACCCGTACCTGACCGTTGCTGACGGGACGGTCGACGACTCGACCCTGCTGGTCCCGGCCGCCACCGAGCTCGAGGTCGACGACCGGGGCGTCCCCACGGGAAGGACCTTGGCGGTCGAGGGGTTGAAACACGACTTCCGCTCCGCCCGAGCCATCGGCGCCGCCCACCTCGACACCTGCTTCACATCGATGGACTCCGACGCCGACGGCATGAGCCGGGTGGTCCTGGCCGGTCCCGACCAGGCCAGGGCGGTGACGGTGTGGATGGACCGCGCCTTTCCCTACGTGATGGTCTTCACCGGCGACACCTTGTCGCCCGACCGGCGCCGCCGAGGCCTGGCCATCGAGCCCATGACCTGTGCGCCCGACGCCTTCCGCAATGGTCATGGTCTGCAGGTGCTCCAACCGGGCCAGTCGACCAGCTGCCGCTGGGGGATCCAGCCGTTCCGCGGGCCTACCGCTCAGCCCGGCGCCAGCCGGTAGCCACGCCGGGAGACGCTCTGGATGCCGGCGCCGGCGGGACCGAGGCGACGACGCAGGCGGGCCACGGTGACCTCGACGGCGTGACCCTCGGCGCCGTCCACCCCGTCGGAGCGCCACACCTGGCGCAGCAACTCGGCCTTGGCCACCACCGCCCCCGGGCGACGAGCGAGCGCCGCCAGCAACGCTCGCTCCCGCTCCGCCAGCCACACCTTCTCACCGCCGACGACGGTCAGCGCACCCCGCAGCACCACCTCGACCCCCTCGAGTCGCAGGCCCACGGCAGCGGCCTCCAACCGCGCCACCAGGGACTGCACCATGGCCCCGATCCGTGCCCGTTCGGGTACCACCACCCCGGCCATGCCCGCCCTGGCCGCAGCATCGGCGCACGCCCGGCCCACACAGGCGGGGATGACGTCGCCGGCCAGCGCCGAGCGCACCTCCTCGCCACTACCTGCGCTTATCGCCAGCTCGACGAGGTTCCGGACCTCGGCCGCGGCGGTGAAGGTGACGGCATCGACCCGCCGGTCGACCACGGCGGCGATCAGGTCGAGTGCCGGCTGAGGATCGTCGGGGAGCACGCTCGGGGGAACGGGGACCCCGACCACCTCCACCCCGGCTGTCCGCAGGGAACCGACCAGAGAGTCGGGTGACGGACTGCCTCCTTCTGTCTGGACGGCCACCCGGCGCTCGCCGGCACCCGCTCCGGCCGCGGCCACCAAGGCCAGCATCGCCTCCACGTCACCCTCGGGCGCCACGCCGCCGACCTCCAGGCCAGAGGCGTAGGCGGCGTCGATCGCACCCCCCCAGGTGAGCAGCCGAGCCGCCCCCAGCAACTTCGTCAACGCCTGGTCCCGCCCCAGGCTCTCGGCCGCGCTCAGCCAACCCTCCACTCCCAGGCCGGAGGTGAAGACCACCACGTCAGGAGGGCGAGCGAGGGTGGCGTCGATGGCCGCTTCGAGGGCTTCGAGCTCGTTCAGGGCTGGGGAGCGGACCACCGGTCCGAACACCACCCGGACCCCGTGGCGCTCCAGGGCCTCGGCCTGCTCCACCCGCCGGTGGTCGGCGGTCACCCCCACGCTGAAGCCGGTGAGGTCGGGTGCCGTGATGACGCCGCTGGCCGTGTCGGAAACCACATCGGGGAGTGTCACCAACCCAGGTTTCGGCGGCGTTGCCAACACCTTGCCGTGACCTGTGGCAAAGAGAAGCTGCCGTGGAACGCTTCGGGCGCTTCCTCCCAGAGGTTGGCCGACCTACCATGTGCCGATGTCACCCCTTCGTCCTCTACGCCGAACGCTCCTTCCCCTGACCTGCATGCTCTTGGCGGTCACCGTCGCCGGCCAGGGCGCCGTCGTCGCCGCCGACCGTCCGGAGCCTCAGGAGCCGGCGCCCGTCATGGAGACCACCTCGCTCCTCGGCGGTCTGCTCGGCGTCCGCCGACCTGTGCCTGCGCCGGCACCGCCGCCGGTCCCTACGCCGGCACCGCTGCCCACACCGGTCACGCCGCCTGACGATCCCTACGCCCCCGAGCCCCAGGTCGTTATCGGCAGCATCGAGATCCCCCGGCTGGGCCTGGCCCTCCCCCTCAACGAGGGCGTCACCCTCAACTCCATCGACCGGGGCCCCAGCCACTGGCCGGGCACCGCCCTTCCCGGCAACCCCGGCAACGTCGTCGTCGCCGGTCACCGGGTCACCCACGGCGGCCCCTTCCGCAACATCGACCAGCTCCAGGTGGGCGACCCGGTCATCTTCACCGTCGACGGCCGTCGCACCACCTACCGGGTCACCGGCGACGAGGTGGTCACCCCCGACGCCATGAGGATCGTCGACCAGACCCAGGATTCGACCGCCACCCTCTTCGCCTGCCATCCCCCGGGCTCGGCCGAGTACCGCTACGTGGTCAAGCTGGCCCTCGACCCGGCCGCCACGACCTAGCCCACCCAGGCGGTGACGAGGGCGACGAGCGCACCCCCGTGGTCGAGCCCCGCGCCTCACGCCGCGAACATCTCCGGCGGTGGCCGGGGACTGTGGGCGGGTGGTCGGCTGGTGCGGACCCGCCCGTTGGGATCGGTGACCACCAACTCGGCGTCGGGTTGGAGGACGGCCTGCCACCCCGTTTTGTGCAATCGATGGTGATGACGGCTGCACAGCAACGTGACATTTGACGGGCAGGTGGCTCCACCGTCTTGCACGTGGACGACGTGATGCACCTCACACCACGACGCCTTGCGGTCACAGCCGGGGAAGCGGCAGTGGTGGTCACGGATGGCCACGGCGTTGTAGAGGGCGGGGGAGATGGTGCGGGTGGCGGTCCCGTAGTCGAGGATGACCGAGCCCCCGGACATGACCAGGCGGTGGATCACCGAGTCGCACACCAGGGAGGCCAGGCTCGGACCGTCTACGGTGGTCCCGTCGGCGAAGGTGCCACCTTTACCCGCGTCGAGGTCCTCGGCGTTGACGATGACGTTGACGTGGGGGCGGTGACGACTGGCGCTGGGGTGTTCCCGGTGCTCCAGGAAGAACCGGCAGATGGCGTCGAGGGCCTCCGCCCGGCGCACCGAGGCGCTGATGGCCTGGGTGCCCTCGGCCTCGGCGTCGTCGAGGGGGCGCTCGGCCAGGGCCAGGGCGGTGTCGAGGATCTCCCCGGCCAGGGGGTCGAGGTTGGCGTCGAGGCGCCAGCGATCGGCGAAGGTCTGCGACAGGTGGAGCTCGGAGCTGGGCTCGGGCCTGGGTCACCCTCGTCGAGGGTCGACTCCGCCCGAGTGGCCCACCACCCCATGGCCGACTCGGTCTGGGCCATGTCACAGCCCACCAGCTCGGGGACCATGGCCTCCTCGTGCTTGGCGAACAGCGGCGCGCTGCGCTCGTTGACGTTGCCCAAGACGACCTTGACCTGGCCCCCCGACAGCGACCCATCCACCGCCGCCGCCGTGGTAAGGGGCAGGCCCCGCAGGCGCTCGGCGGCGGCCACCGAGCGAGCGGCGTCGCCCCTGGTCATGCGGGCGTGGTCCCGCAACCAGGCCGTCATCGAGGTGGCGGCGTCGAGGTCCCACAGCTTGGCGTGGTCGAAGGCCCCGTCAGCTTGTGACACCTTGGCCGCCAGGCGGTCCAGCAACTGGTGGGCCTTGGCAAGCTCAGGACCGTTCACACCGAGCTCCAGGGCCTCCACCGCCGCTTCCAGCGCTTCTACCACCACACCTGTAGTGTACACCAGTTCGTGCAGAAAGTCAAGGAGAAACGACAGAAATCTAGAGAAATGTCGCCGATCCGGCGTCGCGAGTCAGGTGACGAGATGGTTGGCGTGGTGTTGACGTAGAACCCGCTGTGGGCGGGATTGTGATGGCGGGCGATGGCGCCCGGGCAGGCGAAGCACTCCAGTGGACAGTCTCGTCCCGCCTTTGGACCTGAAGGTACGCGTTCGATCGCCAGGCCACCGGTTGGCCAACAGGGCCAGTACTCCAACCGTCTCGTCGAAGGGGGATGGAGGGGAACGGTGGAACCAGTGCCCTGGGCGTCCCCACCGGAATCGACACACCCACCATCCTGATCGCCGACGGCGCTACTCCCGGCGCCAGCGGGCGTTGCGGCCGGTCCCGTCCACGCTGATCCCGCCCCTGCGTCGAAGCTCGGTCAACACCAGGCGGATGGTGTTGTCGCTCACCCCCGGCAGCGCCCGGCGGATGTCGGCGATGGTGAAATCGACCGGGGCGTGGGTGAGGACGAAGTCGCGCACCCGGTCCTGTTTGGTGCCGCCCCAAGTGCTGTCCACCACGCTGGCCTCGAAGCGCTCGTAGGCGACGGCCATCTGCCCGAGCAGGTACTCGGCCCAGGGCCACAAGCTGTGCCGGCCATCGGGAGACCAGCCGACGGTGGACCGAGCGAGGGCGTCGTAGTACCCCGTCCGGGTGTCGAAGAGGAGCTGCTCGATGCTGACGTAACGCCCGACGCCGTAACCGGAGCGGTCGAGAAGGTGGGTGGTGGCGAGCCGGGCGACTCGCCCGTTGCCGTCGTCGAAGGGATGGATGCACAGGAGGTCGAGGACGAAAGCGGTGATGACCAGCAACGGGTGGTGCAGACCCTCGGTGAGCGCCTGGTGGGTACGGACGACAAGCTCCTCGGTGAACCACGGCGTCTCCCGGGTGCTGACCGGTGTGAACCGGAGGCGACGGGTGTCTCCCACCTGATCGACCACCAGGTTGTCCGTGCTCTTGAAGCGGCCACCGTCGCTCTCGGTGTAGGAGAACAACTGGCGATGGAGGTGCAGGACCAGGCCCACGCTCAGGTCACCGGGGTCACCGGCGTAGAGGTAGTCGAGGGCGGTCCGGTAGCCGGCGAACTCCGCCTCGCTGCGGTTGCGCACCCGAGACGTTCGACCAGCCAGGAGGCCGGGAGCTCGTTGCGCCTCCACGACGACGCCTTCGATGGCACTCGATGCGGTCACCGACTCGACTCGGGCGTGGTGGCGGAGGGCGTCGAGGAGCTGCGGGAGCTGGTCGAGCGAAATGGCGTGGCGACCGGCGGCCAGGTCGATCCGACGCAGGAGCGCGACGATGACACCGGGTACCGGGTCCAGCGTCGACGGGTCCTGGAAACTTCTCATCCAGTGAGAACCTACCAACCAGGAGGAACATTAGTAAGTTTGGGTAGTTCGAATGGGTTCGCAGCCGGCGACGAAGGACGCTCCGGGGCTGGTCGGTCGGGCATGGCAGCATGGACGGGGCGGTCGGGACGAGGTCGAGGAGCGACGTGGCCATCACGGGCAACGCCATCAAGGGCAACGAGGTCATCAGCAACCATGCCGCGTTCATCTGGTCGGTGGCCGACCTGTTGCGGGGCGACTACCGCCAGTCGGAGTACGGCCGGGTCATCCTCCCCCTGGTGGTGCTGCGCCGCCTGGACTGCGTGCTCGAGCCCACCAAGGCCAAGGTGCTCGACGAGGCCGCTCGCCTGGTGGGCAAGATCGACAACGTCGAGCCGCTGTTGCGCAAGGCCGCCGGCGAGCAGTTCTACAACACCTCGCCGCTCACCATGGGCAAGCTCCTGGACGACTCACCGCACCTGGCCGACAACCTCGGCAGCTACCTGCGGGCCTTCTCCCCGGCGGCCCGGGACGTCCTCGAGCGCTTCGACCTGCCCAGCCACGTCGAGCGACTCGACCGGGCCAACCTGTTGTACCTGGTGGTGTCGAAGTTCTGCGACATCGACCTGCACCCCGACACCGTGTCCAACCTGGAGATGGGCTACCTCTACGAGGAGCTGATCCGGCGCTTCTCCGAGCTCTCCAACGAGACGGCAGGTGAGCACTTTACCCCCCGCGAGGTGATCCGCCTCATGGTCAACCTGCTCTTCATCGAGGACGATCGCCTGCTCACCAAGCCCGGTGTGGTCAAGACGCTGCTCGACCCCGCCGCCGGCACCGGAGGCATGCTCAGCGTGGCCGAGGACCACCTCCGCTCGCTCAACCCCCAGGCCCGCCTCGAGGTCTACGGCCAGGAGCTCAACGCCGAGAGCTACGCCATCTGCCGCTCCGACATGATGCTCAAGGGCCAGGACGCCTCCCACATCGTGCTCGGCAACTCCTTCACCGATGACGGCTTCGCCGGCGAGCGCTTCGACTACCTGCTGGCCAACCCGCCCTTCGGTGTCGAGTGGAAGAAGGTCGAGCGATCGATCCGCGACGAGCACGACTCCAAGGGCTTCGCCGGGCGCTTCGGCGCCGGCCTGCCCCGCATCAACGACGGATCGTTCCTGTTCCTCCAGCACATGATCTCCAAGATGAAGCCGGTCGACCAGGGTGGCTCCCGCCTGGCCATCGTGTTCAACGGCTCGCCGCTGTTCACCGGCGCCGCCGGCTCAGGGGAGTCGGAGATCCGCCGGTGGATCATCGAGAGCGACTGGCTCGAAGCCGTCGTCGCCCTCCCCGACCAGCTCTTCTACAACACCGGCATCTCCACCTACTTCTGGGTCGTCACCAACCGCAAGAGCCCCGAGCGCCGGGGCAAGGTCGCCCTCGTCGACGCCCGA
>JBPCJK010000069.1:0-16972 GCA_051005375.1 Acidimicrobiales bacterium | reverse complement strand
GGGGGGAGCTAGAGGGGGGAAGGTTCCCTTCCCCCCTCTAAGAACGCGGGATCTCCCGCTGCGTGAAGGTCTCGATGACGTCGCCGGGCTTGAGGTCCTGGAAGTCCGACAGGCCGATGCCGCACTCGAAGCCGGTCGCCACCTCGCGCACGTCCTCTTTGAACCGCCGCAGCGAGGTGATGGTGCCCTTCCAGATGACTGTCCCCTCGCGCAGGAACCGCACGCCGGAGTTGCGGGTGATGACGCCGCTGCGGATGTAGCAACCGGCGACCGCCCCGACCCGGGGCACCCGGAAGACCTCCCTGACCTCGGCCTCGCCGGTGACGACCTCCTCGTACTCCGGCGCCAACATGCCCACCAGGGCGCTGCCGATGTCTTCGAGAACCTGGTAGATGATCTCGTAGGTCCGGATCTCGACGTCTTCGGTCTCGGCCAGATCACGCGACTTGCGGTCGGGGCGGACGTTGAAGCCGATGATGGTGGCGCCCGTGGCACTGGCCAGTTGCACGTCGTTCTCGGTGATCCCGCCCACCGCCCGGTGCACGAACACGATCTTGACCTCGTCGCGCTCCAGCTTGCGCAGCGAGTCGGTGAGGGCCTCGAGCGAGCCGTTCACGTCGGCCTTGAGCACCAGGTTGAGGGTGGCGGCCTCGCCTTTTTGGATCTGCTCGAAGATGTCCTCCAGCTTGACCCCGGTGGTGATGGCCGAGGCGTCCGAGGCGATGCTCTTGATGCGGGCGTACTGGCCCCGGGTCTCGCCCACCCGACGGGCGGTGCGGTCGTCAGGGGCGACCACGAAGTCGTCGCCGGCGTCGGCCACCTCGGAGAGCCCGAGCACCTGCACCGGCACGCCCGGCCCGGCCTCCTTGACCTGGTCGCCGCGGTCGTCGATGAGTGCCCGCACCCGGCCCCAGGCCGGGCCGGCGACCATGGGGTCACCCACCTTGAGCAGACCCCGCTGCACCAGCACGGTGGCCACCGGTCCCCGACCGACATCGAGGTTGGCTTCGAGCACCACACCGTAGGAGCGGCCCTCGGGGTTGGCCCGGAGATCCTCCAGCTCGGCCACCACCAGCACGTTGTCGAGGAGCTCGTCGATGCCGGTGCCCCGCAGGGCGGAGATCTCGACCATGACGGTCTCGCCTCCCCAGGCCTCGGGCACCAGTCCCTGCTCCGAGAGCTGCTGGCGGACACGGTCGGGATCGGCGTTCTCCCGGTCGATCTTGTTGATGGCGACCACGATCGGCACCTCGGCCGCCTTGGCGTGGGCCAGTGCCTCGACCGTGGTGGGCATGACGCCGTCGTCAGCCGCCACCACCAGGATGACGATGTCGGTGGCCTCGGCTCCCCGGGCCCGCATGGCGGTGAACGCCTCGTGGCCGGGAGTGTCGATGAAGGTCAGGCGCTTTCCGTTGCGCTCGACCTGGTAGGCGCCGATGTGCTGGGTGATGCCGCCGGCTTCCCCTCCGGCCACGTTGGCCGAGCGGATGCGATCGAGCAGGACCGTCTTGCCGTGGTCGACGTGGCCCATGACGGTAATCACCGCCGGACGAGACCGCAGGTCGGCGTCGTTCTCGTCCTCCTCGTCGAGGACATCGAGGAGCTGTTGGAGGCCGACCTCCTGCTCCTGGCCGGGGTCGACCAGGCGCACCGTGGCCCCGACATCGGCCGCGAAGAGCTCGATCATGTCGTCGGACAAAGTCTGGGTAGCCGTGATCATCTCCCCCTGCTGGAGCAGGAAGCGGACCACATCGGCCGCCGAGCGGTTCACCTTGGGGCCGAGATCCTTGGCCGTGCTCCCCCGTTCGATGACCACCTCGCCCTCGGGGACCGGAGTGCTCTGGGGGGTGTACGTGGCGATGTCCTGGGGCTGGAGCTCCTCACGGTTTCGCCGGCGCCGCCCGCCGCCACGGCGGGGTCGACGGGGACCACCGGGACGACCACCGGGACGTCCCCCGGCGCCCGGGACCTGACCGGGGCGCAGCGGTGGAGGACCACCGGGACGGGCGCCGCCGGGGCCGGCGTAGCCACCGCCGGGACGGGCGCCGGTGCTGGGACGGCTGGGCGAGGCAGGAGTGCGGTTGGGCGGGAGACGGCGTCCACCGGCGCCGGGTGGGGGCGGTATGGGCTGCCCGGTCTCGGAGGTGGGCCGGGGCGGGGGCGGGATGGGCCGCCCGGTGCCGGAGCGGGGCGGGCCTCCCGGCGGCGGAGAGGTGGCACGGCCACCAGGAGCGCGCACGGTTCCTAGCGGTGCGGAACGAGGACCAGGCGAAGCCGCCGGGACCGGCGCCACGTCAGCGGGGTCAGGGGAGACGTCAGGAGACTGGCGCACGCCAGGCGGCGGCCCCGCCACCGGCGGGCGCGACGGAGGCGGCGGCACCGGGCGGGCACCGGGACGGTCGAGCCGGGGAAGGTCGAGGTCGGGTTGCTCGCTGGCTTTGCCGCTGGTGACCAGGCGGTGGGCGGGCTCGGTGCCGCCGTCAGGGGCTTCCTCGGGGATGGGCGCGGCGGTCGGCGCCGCCGCCGGGGGGGCGGACGGGGCCAGTGGCGCCGGCGTTGTCGGCGACCGCGTGGGCGGCGGCGGGATCGGCCGGGCCTTGGGTGGTGCGGGAGCGGTGCCGCCGGACACGCGCTCGTCGCTGTGGCTGGACCCGGGCGCCTCAGGAGCCGACACCGGGGGGACTGAGCCGGTTGTGGGCGAGGCCGCCGCCGGGCTGACGCCAGAGTCAGCGCCTGGAGCCGAGGAGGGCGCCGACGGGGCCGGCAGGGCCGCGGCGGGGCCGGGTTCGTCGACCACCGGGTCGCGACGCAACCCCAGGGCGTCGGCCTTGCGACGGACGCGGTCGGCTTGGGCGTCGACGACGCTCGACGAGTGGCTGCGCACACCGATGCCGAGGGCCTCGCAGAGGTCCAGCGTCTCTTTGTTGCTGAGCCCGAGCTCTCGACCGAGCTCATAGACCCGGATCTTGGATGCCAACTGCTACCTCAACCCCTTCGTATGCGTCGTCACGCCGGTTCCACCGACGCTGGTTCCATCCTCGCGCATGCCTGCACCTCGTCACGAAGCGCAGCCACTGCCTCGACCCCGACCGGGCCCCGAAGCGCCCGGTCGAACGCCCTGCGGCGCTCGGCCTGATCCACGCAGGCCGGGGAGCCTGCGCAGAGCCAAGCACCACGACCGGGAAGCGTGCGCCCTACCTCCAGTGTGCCGTCTGATCGCCGAATCACACGCGTCAACTCCTCATAGGCCCTGGAGCGCCGGCAACCGATGCAGGTGCGCATCGGTGCTATGAGGCCCCCTCCAGCTCGTCTGGTGCACTGCTCGGCTCCTCCCCAGGAGCGGTCGACTCGTTCACCTGACCGGCCACCGGCTCATCGGCCAGCTGCTGCGGTCCTGACGTTCCGGCGGCGAAGGCCTCGGGAGCTGAGGCCTCGGGAGCAGGCGCCGGCGGCGTCGGCTCGAGAGCCGAGGCCCCGGCGCCGGCATCCGCCGCCTCGGCGCCGACGACCACGTCGCCACCCTGACGCCACTCCTCGGCGGTCACCGCCGGCCCGCCCCCTGCCGGTCGCCACATCAGCTCCCCCGATTCGCTGTCGGTGATCCACTCTCCCTCGGCCCACTCCTCACCCTCGTAGCCCGCCTCTTCCTCGGCCAACTGGGTCTCGCTCTTGATGTCCACCCTCCAGCCCGTCAACCGGGCCGCCAGCCGGGCGTTCTGGCCCTCCTTGCCGATGGCCAGCGAGAGCTGGTAGTCGGGCACGATGACCTCGGCGGTGCCCGTCTCGTCGTCAAGGCGGACCTCCTTCACCTTGGCCGGCGACAGCGCTTTCATGACGAACTCCTGGACATCGTCGGTGAAGGGGACGATGTCGATCTTTTCGCCCCGCAACTCGTTGACGACCATGCGCACCCGGGCCCCCCGGGCGCCCACGCAGGCGCCCACCGGGTCGACGTTGTGGTCGTTGGACCAAACCGCGATCTTGGTCCGGTGCCCGGGTTCCCGGGCGACGGCCTTGAACACCACGATCCCGTCGGCGATCTCCGGCACCTCGAGCTCGAAGAGCCGCTTGATCAGCCCAGGGTGCGTGCGGCTGACCACGATCTGGGGCCCACGAGGGTTGCGGCGCACCTCGACGATGTAGGCCTTGAGGCGGTTGCCCGGTTCGGGGCGCTCATAGGGGACCTGCTCGGCCTGGGGCAACAGCGCCTCCACCTTGCCCAGGTCGAGCAGGGTGAAGCGGCTGTCGGTCTGCTGGATGATGCCGGTGACGATGTCGCCCTCGCGCCCGGCGTACTCCTCGTACTTCATGTCCCGCTCGGCTTCGCGGATGCGCTGGATCATGACCTGCTTGGCTGTCTGGGCGGCGATGCGCCCGAAGTCGTCCGGGGTGTCGTCCCACTCCCGGACCACGTTGCCGTCCTCGTCCACCTCCTGGCCGTAGACCCGGATCTCGAAGGACTCGGCGTCGATGGTCACGTACGCTTCCTCGGCGGCGCCGGGCATGCGCTTGTAGGCCGAGACCAACGCGTTGGCCAAGGCGTCGAGGAGCGTGTCGACGGTGATGCCCTTGTCGAGGGCCAGGGCCTGCAGGGCCTCCATCATCTCGAAACTGCTCATGGCCGATGCCTCATCTCGTGCTCGCCTTTCCCTTTCCTTTTCCTCTGCTGGGCGTTGGAGCCCCACGACCCGAACCCCACTCGAACACCGTTCGGGCCCGCTCGATCTCTTCGTGGCGCAATCTGCGGGGCCCGCCGTCGACCTCTACGGCGATCCCGTCGTCGTCGGCCGCCACCAGCTCGCCCTCCAGGCGTCGCTCTCCCTCGACCCCCGGATGGGTCTTGACCCGGATCCGAGCCCCCACGGCGGCGGCGAAGTGGGCCGGGCGGCGGAGGGGCCGTTCAAGCCCAGGACTGGACACCTCCAGGGTGTAGCGGCCCGGCATTGGATCGTGGGCGTCGAGCGCCGAGGACAGCTCCCTGGTGACCTGGGAGAGAACGTCGAGGTCGACTCCTCCCGGACCGTCGACAAGGACACGGAGCGTGGGACCGGCGAACTCGACATCGTAGAGGTGCAGGCCATGGGGCTCGAGCAGGGGGCTGACCACCCGCTCCACCGTCTCGATCGTCGCCATCGCCTCACCCTCCTCTCGCCTGTGACCTCACCCTTCCGGTCCAAACAACAACAAAGGCGTGGGCAGAGCCCACGCCAGAACGGTCCGTGGAACCGCAGGAAACACGGACCACAGCGACACGGACCACGACCATCACCGCTGACATCTGCGAGTATAGCGAAGCGTGCGACCGGAGCGAGGCCCGGAGCCGACCGACAGAAGCACCGTCAACTCGCCGCCGAGCCTCTGGTTCGGCGGCGACTAATACGCCCGGCCTACCACGGCCAGGAGACCCGGCTCGTCCTCGCCGGCAGGGAGGCTTCCATCGGGACGTTGCAGGCAGCGTACGGTCACACCCCGCTCGGCCAGGAGAGCCTCGCCAGGCACACCTAGCGCCGGCCAGGCAAGGCGGGCAAAGCCCGAACCAGCGACTTCTGCGGCGTCCTCGACAGTGGTGACGTCGGCCGTAGCTGCCTGCTGGCGGGCACGGGCCTCGCCCAGGAGCGCTGCTTGGGCCTCGTCCAACGCCTCCCCGACTTGGTGGACCACCACGGGCACCGACACCGATGCCTTGATCCCACTGTGGCGCCGGACCAGGGTGACCTGACCCTCAGCCAGGTCGCGAGGACCGACCTCGATGCGCACGGGCACGCCCTTGAGCTCCCAGTCGACGCTGCGGCGCCCGAAGCTGACATCGACGCGATCGTCGAGGACGACCCGGACACCGGCGCTGGTCAGCTCAGCCACCAGCCGAGCGGCCTGAGCCCCCGCGCCGTGCTCGTCGCGCACCAGCAGGACCACGACCTGCGTGGGCGCCAACGCCGGGGGCAGGCGCAGGCCGGCATCGTCGCCGTGGCACATGATCAGCCCCCCCACCAACCGGGTGGACACGCCCCACGACGTCTGCCAGACGTGAGACCGCCGGCCGGCTTCGTCAGCGAAGGTGATATCGAAGGCTCGGGCGAAGTTTTGGCCCAGCTCGTGGCTGGTGCCCAGTTGCAGGGCCTTGCCGTCGCCCATCATGGCCTCGCACGTCAAGGTGTTGACGGCCCCGGCGAAGCGCTCCCTCGCCGTCTTGCGGCCGGTGAGCACGGGGATGGCCAGGACGTCGACCATGAAGTCGCGGTAGACCTCGGTGAGGATGCGCTCGGCATAGGCAGCGGCGTCACCCTGGCTGGCATGGGCGGTGTGGCCCTCCTGCCACAGGAACTCGGTGGTGCGCAGGAACAACCGGGGTCGCAGCTCCCAACGGACCGCGTTGGCCCACTGGTTGATGAGCAAGGGGAGGTCGCGGTAGCTCTGGACCCACTTGGCGAAGTAGCTGTTGATGACCGTCTCGCTGGTGGGCCGGACCACCACCGCCTCGTCGAGCTCCTTGCCCCCGCCGTGGGTTACCACCGCCAGCTCAGGGCTGAACCCCTCGACGTGCTCGGCCTCCTTGCGCAGGTAGCTCTCGGGGATGAGCAAGGGGAAGTAGGCGTTCTGGGCCCCAGCGGCCTTGATGCGACGGTCGAGCTCGGCCTGCATGCGCTCCCAGATGGCGTAGGCGTACGGCCGGATGACCATGGTCCCCCGGACCGGCCCATTGTCGGCCAGCTCGGCCTTGGACACCACGTCCTGGTACCACCGGGGGAAGTCGTCTGCCTGGGGGGTGAGCACCGGCGCCTTGGCCACGACCCGGCAGGCTACCGGGGCCTCACCGGTCGCCCCCCAACCCTTCCTTCCCGTTTTGGCCCCAGAAACGCGGGGGTCTTCCCGTTTTGGCCCCAGAAACGCGGGGGTCTTCCCGTTCTGGCCCCAGAAACGCGGGGGAAATGTCTCGCTCCCGGGTCCAGAAGCGGGCGATCAGGCCGCAGCCTGGGCCAGGGCCGCCCGCACCAAGGCGACGACCTCCCACGGCCGGTCCTTGAGCTGGCCCTCGGTGATGCGCAGGACCTGGAACCCTGCCGCCTCCAATGCGGCGTCACGACGAGCGTCGGCCTCGGCGTCGAGCTTGGAGGTGTGGTGCCGGTCGCTGTCGACCTCGATGACCAGCCGGTGGCGACGGTAGTAGTAGTCGACCCGGCCCTCCCAGGCAGCGCCTCCCAAGTCGACCTGGCGATCGGGCGGCTCGATGCCGGCGGCCACCAGGACGGCGAAGAACCGGGCCTCCAGCCCGCTGGCCGGGGGGATGTAGCCGGCACCCCGGTCGTCCAAGAGCTGGCGCATCAGGGCGCTGCCCGCTAGCCCGTGCTCGAGGAGCTCGATGGCCACGGCTCGCAGCGCTCGCAGGTCGACCAGGTTGCGGGACAAGGCGTTGTCGAGCGCCCGCTCGGCCCGCAGCGGATGCACGGACCCGGTCAGATCGAACACCGTGCGGGAGACGGTCGTGACAGGAACGCTGTCGGCCACCGTGCAGTGGTGCGGTGGGAAGTAGCGGGACTCGTGCACCACGGCCAGTCGGCTGACGCGGCTCGTCGCCGTCCGGGCCCTGTTCACGTGCACCTCGTCGGGGCGGAAACCCGGCAGCCCCCATAGGACCGCCGACGACAGGTGCGACGCCACCGCGCCAGCGCCCGCATCGAGCACGCCTGCCATGCAGCGCTGCGCGAATGTCCCCTGGCTACCCGCCAGTCGGAGGACCTGGGGGGTCAGCGCCACCCACCCGGGCGAACGGAGTCGGCATTGAACGGCTTCCCGCGAGGCACCAAGACGAAGGAGCTGCCGGCGGGCCACGAGGCCGTGCTGCTGCTCGGCAAGGGCGCGCATGGCCACTTCCAGTTCTCGGGTGCGCATACATGAAAGATACTGGGATGATGCGACACTTTGCCACGCCTCGGCGTTCTGGCCCCACCAGCGAGACGATTTCCCCGCGGTTCTTGGGCCAGAACGGAAGGCGGCGGGGGCGAAAGCGGCGGGGGGGTCAGGCGTCGGCGGTGCGGGCGACGGCGGGGGGGTCAGGCGCCGGCGGTGCGGGCGACGGGGTCGAGGATCAGGGTCAGCCGGCGGTGCGGGAGCGGATGAGCTCGACACGGGCTTCGCTGGCGTTGACGTCGTCGCCCTGGTCGTCGAGCAGGGCCATGCGGTCGGCCTCGGCCTCGGCAGCAGCACCGGCGTCGGCCGCCGCCAAACGGGCGTCCACACCTTCTTTGACCAGCTTCTCGGCCTCCTCCACCAAGGCTTCGACCATCTCGTCCTCGGGGACGACCCGGACCACCTGGCCCCGGATGAACAAGTGCCCCCGGTGACGTCCGGCGGCGATGCCGAGGTCGGCCGACCTCGCCTCTCCGGGCCCGTTCACCACGCAGCCCATCACCGCCACCCGCACGGGCAGCTCCCGCTCGGCGAAGGCGGCCATGGCCTCCCCTGCCACCTTGATCACGTCGATCTCGGCCCGACCGCAGCTGGGGCAGGCGATGAGGTCGACGTTGGTGCGCTGGCGCAGGCCCAGCGCCTCCAGCAGCATCCGACCGGCCTTGGCCTCCTCGACCGGGTCGGCGGTGAGGCTGAAGCGGATGGTGTCGCCGATGCCCTCCAGCAACAGGGTGGCGATCCCGGCGGTGGCCTTGATCAGCCCCCCCGGCGGCGGGCCGGCCTCGGTGACCCCGAGATGCAGGGGAAACTCGACGGTGTCGGCCAGCAGGCGGTAGGCCTCGACCATGAGGGGGACATCGGAGGCCTTCACCGAGATCTTCACATCGTCGAAGCCGACTTCGGCGAAGTGGCCCAGCTCCCGCTGCGCCGACGCCACCAGGGCCTCAGGGGTGACGCCGTAGCGGGCCTCGATGTCGGGGTCCAACGAGCCGGCGTTGACGCCGATGCGGATGGGCACCCCCCGGTCGCGCGCCTCAGCCGCCACCGTCTTGATCTGCTCGGGCTTGCGGATGTTGCCGGGGTTGAGGCGCAGGCAGGCCACGCCCGCCTCCAGGGCAGCCAGGGCCAGGCGGTGCTGGAAGTGGATGTCGGCCACGATGGGCACCGGCGAGCGGGGGACGATGCGGGCCAGGCCCTCGGCGGCGGCGTCGTCGTTGCAAGTGCAGCGCACGATGTCGGCGCCGGCCCCAGCCAGGGCGTAGATCTGGGCCAGGGTGGCCTCGTGGTCGGCCGTCTTGGTGATGGTCATGGACTGGACGCTCACCGACGCCCCGCCGCCCACCGCCACCGGCTGGGACGGGTGGGCCAGGACGACCTGACGGGTGGGGCGCCGGGTGGAGGCCACGCTCGCAGGAGGGCTCACCGGAGCGAGATGGGGTCGACGATGTCGAGGTAGAGGCCGGCCAGGCCCACCACCAGCAACAGGGCCACCACGGCGTAGGTCAGCGGCATGAGCTTGGAGACGTCGGCGAAGTAGCGCTTGCCCTTGCGGCTGCGAAGCCGCTCGTAGGTGGCGACAGCCACGTGGCCGCCGTCGAAGGGCAGCAGCGGCGTCAGGTTGAACACCCCGATGAAGACGTTGATGGCGAACAGGAACGACAGGATGGCGGCGATGCTGGTGGACAGCGCCTCGCTGGCGATGCGCACCGCGCCCACGGGGGACAGCAGCCGGTTCTCGCCGTCGACCTGGCCCGGCTGGGTGGGAGGGGCGCTGCCGGTGAGGGTATCGACGTAGCCGGAGATGCCGTGGGGCGAGAAGAACGAACCCAACGCCTCGATCGACAGCCACATGGTCTCGCCCGTGGTCTTGACCGACTCCACCGCCCCCGCCACGGGTCCTTCCCGCTCGGTGGGGAACTCCGCCCCCACCCCGAGGAAGCCCACCGGCTCACCCAGGTCGTTGCTGGATCCGAGGGTGGCGGCCACGGTCATCTCCTGGCCCCCTCGCCGGACCAACAGGTTGACTCGCTCTCCCGGGTGGTCACGCAGGTAGGCCGACAGTTCCCTGAAGCTGTCGAAGCGGTTGGCGTCGGCAGCGAGGATGCGGTCGCCAGACTGGAGGCCGGCGGCGTCGGCGGCACTGCCAGCGCCCACCGCCCCCACCGTCCAGCGGCTGGAGTCGAAGGCGGGCGTGCCCACGACGCTGACGATGGTGAACATCAAGGCGATGGCCATGAGGAAGTGCATGGTGGAACCGGCGACCGCCACCGACATTCGCCGCCCGTAGGACTTCTGGCGGTAGGTGCGGCCCTCGTCGCCGGGATCGACCTCCTCCATGTTGCTCATGCCGATGATGCGCACGTAGGCGCCGGCAGGGATGGCCTTGAACCCGTACTCGGTCTCCCCTCGACGGAACGACCACAGCCGGGGGCCGAATCCGATGAAGAACTCCGTCACCTTCATCCCTGCCCACTTGGCGGTCAGATAGTGGCCCAGCTCGTGCATGAAGATCATGAAGATCAGGGCGGCGATGACGACCAGGGTGGGCAACGAGACCCAGACGCCGAGGGCGACGACGGCCGCCGCCAGCAGACCTCGCCGCAGCCAGCTGGTGGTCTCGCCCTCGGGTGCCGGTCGGCGCTCCGGCGACTCCTGGGCAAGGCCGGCTGGCGTGAGCTCGGCGGGTGAGGACGAGCGGGTGCTGGCTTCGTCGCTCATGTCGTCTTCCTCTCCACGATGTCGTGAGCCAGCTCCCGGCCCCGGCGGTCGACCTCGACCACCGCCTCGGGGCTGTCCATCTCGGTCCCATCATGGCCGGACAGCGACTGTTTCAACACCTCAGCGATGCCGGACCAGGGGATGCGGCCGTCGAGGAAGGCAGCCACCGCCACCTCGTTGGCGGCGTTGAGCCAGGCCGGCGCGGAGCCTCCCTGCCTCCCCGCCTCCAGGGCCAGGCCGAGGCAGGGGAACGCCTTGAGGTCGGGGGGCTCGAAGTCGAGGCGGCCCAGTTCGGCCCAGTCGATGGCGCCGAAGGCCTGGCCTCCGCGCTCGGGCCAGGCCAGGGCGTAGCCGATGGGAAGGCGCATGTCGGGAAGCGACAGCTGGGCCAGGGTGGCGCCGTCGCTGAACTCCACCATGGAGTGCACCACCGACTGGGGGTGGACCACCACCTGAATGTGGTCGTAGCCCACGCCGAACAGCTCGTGGGCCTCGATGACCTCGAGGCCCTTGTTCATCAGCGTCGAGGAGTCGACGGTGACCTTGGGGCCCATGCGCCAGGTGGGGTGGTCGAGGGCGTCGGCGACGGTGACGGCGGCCAGGTTGGCTGCTGAACGACCCCGGAACGGCCCCCCGCTGGCGGTCAGCACCAGCCGGGACACCTCCTCGGCCCGACCACTGCGCAGGCACTGGTGCAGGGCGCAGTGCTCGGAGTCGACCGGGATGATCTCGGCCCCCGGGGTGGACCGCACCCGCTGCACCACCGGACCGCCGGCGATGAGCGACTCCTTGTTGGCCAGGGCCAGTCGCCGGCCGGCGGACAGGGCGGCCAGGGTGACCCCCAGGCCGGCGAATCCGACCACGGCGTTGACCACCACCTCGGCGACGGGGGCCACGTCGGCCAAGGCGTGGGGGCCGACCACCACCTCGGTGCCGGGCGGCACAAGGGCGGCCAACTCCTTGGCTCGGCGGGCGTCGGCCAGGGCCACCACCCGGGGCCGGAGCTCCCGAGCCTGGGCACCGAGCAGCTCCGCCGACGACGACGCCCCGAGCGCCACCACCTGGTAGCGCTCCGGCGCCCCCCGCACGACCTCGATCGTCTGGGTCCCGATCGACCCGGTAGAGCCAACGATGGCAACGGTGGTGGTCCTCACGAGCAGCCCCCGGCCAAGCCGCTGGGCGCGCTCGGTTCGGCGACGATCAGAACACCTCGAGCAGGCGGCACAGGTAGTAGGCGGCGGGCAGGACGAACAGCAGGGCGTCGAACCGGTCGAGCAGGCCGCCGTGACCGGGCAGGAGGTTGCCCATGTCCTTGATCCCGAGGTCACGTTTGATCATGGACTCACACAGGTCGCCCAGGGGGGCGGCCACGGCGACCACGGCGCCCAGCGCCACCGCCGAGCCCGTCGTCCACGGGTGGATCCCGACGAGGCCGAGCGCGACCCAGCCCACGACGAGGCCGGCCAGCCCACCGCCCGCCGTCCCTTCGACGGTCTTGCCGGGGCTGATGTCGGGGGCCAGTGGTCGTCGGCCAAAGCGGCGACCGGCGACAAGGGCCCCGGCGTCGTTGGCGACGACGACGAGGACCACGCCGATGAGGACACCGATGCCGTTGGGGAAGGTGAGGATGAGGGCGGCGAAGGATCCCAGGAGCCCCACGTAGGCCACCCCGAACACGCTCACCGACAGGTTCATGGTGGGCCCCTCCCGGGTGACGCCCACCATGAACCACAGCATGGTGAACACCACGGACAAGCCCAGCACCAGGGGAAGGGCCACCTCTCCCTTCCAATAGGCGGCCCCCACCATGCCCACCGAGGCGACCAGACCGAGCAAGGTGGCCGGCTGGTACCCGCCTCGCCGCATTGCATCGAACAGCTCGGCGGCGCACACCGCCACCACCGCCGCCACCAGCAGCGCAGCGGGGCCGGAGCCGAGGGCGAAGGCGGCGAGGGCGACGGCGGCGAAGATCACTCCTGTTATGGCGCTCTGACGGATGTCGCGCTCGCCAGTAGGCGCATTGGCAGTGGCGGCGGATGGAGGAGCCGACGGGTGCTCACGAGGTCGACGACGCAAAAGGCGGGCACTGCCGAGCTTTGAACTGCCCGCTGGTCGGGCCTTGCGCTCGACCTTGGCCTGCCTGCCTACCTGGACCGGTGCGGCGTTCGGCTCCTCGGGCTCCTCGAAGGAGAAGAAGTCGCCAGGTGCGGGGCGGTCTGAGGTGTCCAGGGCGCCGATGCGTGTCTCATCGTCGTGGAGCATGGAGGCGTCGTCGTAGTCGGCCTCTTGCCAATCGCTGGACTGGTCGCGCCACCGCGGCCCCGAGGTGGCGAAGCTGGACCACGCCTCCAAGTCGTCGGCAGCATCGTTGCCCTTGGCTTCGGGCACGATGACGGGGACCTCCCCGCTCGGCGGCTCGGTCCATGGCTGCATCGGAGCCTGGGGCGCGCCACTGACTCGAGGACGGGGGACATCGCCGGCCTCGCTGCCCGCGCTCAACGGGAACCGCATGGCCGGGCGGACGTCGTCGGGCGGCGCTTCGGGCCGATCGCCGTACCGCGGTGTCCCCATCCCCCGACGGGGGGCGACCTCACCCCGCTCGATGGCTTCGGCCGCCTCGTCGGCGCCGATGATGCGCACCCTCTCGGTGGCTTCGCGATCACCACCACCGTCCTTGTCGGGCGGTGGGGCGGTGGTGTCGTCTTCGGGGCGCTCCCAGAACGGACGCTCGTCCATCTGGCCTCCTCGGTAGGTGTCCTATGGGGAAATGGGCTCCAGGAACGGTCGGCTTAGACCTCCAGGAGCTCTCGTTCTTTGTGTTCAAGGGCGGTGTCGATGTCACCGATGTAGCCGGTGGTGACCTTCTCCAGGTCCTTTTCGGCTCGCTCCAACTCGTCAGCGGAGACCTCGCCATCACGCTCGAGGGCCTCGAGCTCGTGACGGGCGGCCCGGCGCAGGTTGCGGACGGCGACCCGGCCCTCCTCGGCCATGTGCTTGACCACCCGCACCAGGTCCTTGCGGCGATCGGAGGTGAGGGGCGGGAAAGAGAGACGGATGACGTGGCCGTCGTTGCTGGGGTTGATGCCGAGGTCGGAGTGCTGGATGGCCCGCTCGATTGCGCCCATGGCCCCCCCGTCGTACGGCTGGATGACCAGGAGCCGGGCCTCGGGAACGCTGAACCCGGCCAGTTGCTGGAGCGGGACCTCAGAGCCGTAGTAGTCCACGGTGATCTTCTCGACCAGCGCCGGCGCCGCTCGCCCCGTCCGTATGGAGCTGAAGTCCGCCCGGGTGTGGGCCAGCGCCTTGGCCATCTTGGACCCGGAGTCGGCGAGGATGTCTTCGATCACCTCACCAGCGTACCGATCCGCTCCCTCCCGATGAGGACACGGCGGATGTTGCCCGGCTTGAGCACGTCGAAGACCACGATCGGGAGGTGGTGGTCCATGCAGAAGGTGATGGAGGTGGGGTCCATCACCTTGAGGCCCCGGTTGAGCACCTCCATGTAGGTGAGGTCGTCCAACTTGGTAGCCGCCGGGTCGAGCCGGGGGTCGGCCGTGTATACGCCATCGACGCCCGAGTGAGTCCCTTTCAGGATGGCGTCGGCGTCGATCTCGGCGGCTCGCAGCGCAGCGGGAGTGTCGGTGGTGAAGAACGGGTTGCCCAGCCCCCCGGCGAGGATGACCACCCGGCCCCGCTCCAGGTGGCGGATGGCCCGGCGGCGGATGTAGGGCTCGGCCACCTGGGCCATCTGGATGGCGGTCTGCACCCGGGTGGGCTGGTCGAGGCGCTCCAAGGCGTCCTGGAGGGCCAAGGCGTTGATGACGGTGGCCAGCATGCCCATGTAGTCGGACTGGGCCCGGTCCATGCCGGCGCCCGCCCCGGTCATCCCTCGCCAGATGTTTCCTCCGCCCACCACCACGGCGACGTCGACTCCGAGGTTGCGCCGGGCGTCGACGATCTCCGAGGCAAGCTGGCGCACCACCTCGCCGTCGATGGAGTACCCGCCGGCATCGGAGAAGGCCTGGCCCGAGAGCTTGAGCACCACCCGCTTCCAACGGGCGACACCCACCTCGACGTCTGACATCGACAGGGGAAGCTACCCGCCGATCTCGACTTGGGCGAAGCGCACGATCCTGGCCCCGCCGAGGGCCTGGCCCACCGACTGCTTCTCGTCCTTGACGAAGGGCTGGTCGAGCAAGGCACCGCCAGGCACGCTCTTGAAGAAGCCGTTGATGCGGCCCTCGACGATCTTGGGCAGGGCCTGCTCGGGCTTGCCCTCGTTTCGGGACAGGTTCTCGAGCTCCTGGCGCTTGGCCGCCACCACCTCGGGGGGAAACTCCTCGCGGGTGAGGTGGCGGGGCCGGGCGAAGGCGATGTGGACGGCGACGTCGTGGGCCAGGGCCCGGTCGCCGCCGGCCAGCTCCACCACCACCGCGTTCTTCCCCCTACCGTTCTGGACGTGGAGGTAGGTGTCGAGCACGTCGCTGTCGGCAGCGTCGATGCGGACGACCCGGCCCAGCTCTAGGTTCTCCTTGAGCGTCACCTTGAGATCGTCGAGACGCCCGGTCAGCTCGACGGCAGCACCCTCGCCTCGCTCGGCCACCGCCGCCGCCAGATCGTCGGCCAGGGCGGTGAAGTCGGCGGACTTGGCCACGAAATCGGTCTCACATCGCAGCTCCACCACGCCAGCCACGTCGTCGCGGACGGCCAGGGCCACCGCTCCCTCGGCGTTGGCCCGCGCCGACCGCTTCTCCTGGGCGGCCAGGCCCTGCTCCCGCAACCAGCGGGCCGCAGCCTCGAAGTCTCCGTCGTTGGCGCTGAGGGCCTTCTTGGCGTCCATCATCCCCGCCCCGGTCTGGTCACGGAGCGCCTTGACATCCCTGGCGCTGATCTCGGCCATGGATCTACTCCTCGGTGGCGGGGGTGGTGGCGGGGGTGGCGGCGGGGGTGGTGGCGGGCTCGGCCGGCGATTGGTCGGCGGCATCCTCCTCGGGTTCCCCCGCGCTCAGCGGCACCTCCCGCTCCCAAGCCTCGCTGGCACTGCCTCCAGGGGCACTGCCTCCAGGGGCACTGCCTTCCCCAGGGCTGCCGCCATGGGAGCCGACCGGAGAGCTGGCGGCGGAACCTGGCTGTGTCTGGGGGAACTCGGCGGCCACGGCGGCGTCGTCGTCACCGGTGGGGATGGCCCCGGGGTTGGGTTCCACGGCGTCGGAGGGAGGCGCCTGGACGGGAGGCTGGGGCTCGCCGCCTGGCTCCTGGCCCATCTCTGGTGACGCCTGGTCGGGCACCACCACATCGGTCTCCTCACTCGATCCGACAGGTGGCGGCGAGGCGGCCAGGCGGGCCTCCCGCTCGTCACGTTGGCGGGCAGCGGCAGCTCGAGCGGTCGCCTGCTGGCGAGCCCGTTCGGCTTCTTGTTCCGGGGTGGGCGGCGGCGGCACCGGCTTGGGGGCAGTCCCCCGCCGCTCGGCGATGTAGCGACCCTCCTTCACGGCGTCGCTGATGACCCGGCACATGAGGGTTCCGGAGCGGATGGCGTCGTCGTTGCCGGGGATGATGTAGTCGATCAGGTCGGGGTCGCAGTTGGTGTCGACCACGGCCACCACCGGGACCTTCAGCTTCTTGGCCTCGGTGACGCCGATGTGCTCCTTCTTGGTGTCGATCACGAAGACGGCGTCAGGGAGCTTGGCCATGTCGCGGATGCCGCTCAAGTTGCGCTCGAGCTTCTCCAGCTCCCGGCTCTTCTGCAGCGCCTCTTTCTTGGGCATGGCTTCGAAGTCACCCATCGCCCGCATGCGCTGGAACTCCTGCATCTTCTTGACCCGGCCGCTCATGGTCGAGAAGTTGGTGAGCATGCCTCCAAGCCACCGTTCGTTGATGTAGGGCATCCCGCATCCGACGGCAGCGTCGGAGATCGGGTCCTGGGCCTGCTTCTTGGTCCCGATGAAGAGCAGGGTGCCGCCGTCGGCGACCAGGTCACGGACGAAGACGTAGGCGGTCTCGATCCGCTTCAGCGTCTGCTGGAGGTCGATGATGTAGATGCCGTTGCGCTCGCCATAGATGAACCGCTTCATCTTCGGGTTCCAGCGACGGGTCTGGTGCCCGAAGTGGACACCGGCCTCGAGCAGCTACTTCATGGTCACGACTGCTGCCATGGGGGTGCTCCTTCCCAACGGTTGGCGGCCCCGGGCGCCGCGCTCCCGAGGGAGCGACCGTGGGTGGGCGCCAGGGTGAGTAGAGAACCGACAATGTACCTGTGGCTCAGCAGTCGGAAGGAACGGAACGGAAGGACCGGAAGGAAACGTAGCCCTCAACGACCGCCAACGCCGGTGGGGCCCGGGGGCGGGAC
>JBPCJK010000068.1:0-6039 GCA_051005375.1 Acidimicrobiales bacterium | reverse complement strand
CCCTGGCGGCGGCGGCCGCGGCCCTGGTCTGCGGCGTCGATCCCGACCACGTCGCCACCGGCCTGGGGCAGGCGTCGCTGTCACCGTGGCGCATGGCGCTGGTTCGAGCGGCATCCGGCGCCCTCGTACTCAACGACGCCTACAACGCCAACCCCGCGTCAGTGGCGTCGGCGCTGCGGGCCCTCGCCGAGCTCGACGCCACCCGACGCATCGCCGTGCTCGGGACGATGGCCGAGCTGGGTCAGGTGTCAGCCGAAGAGCACCGCAGGGCGGCGGCCCTGGCCCACGAGCTGGGCATACAGGTGGTGGCCGTGGGCGAGGCGGGCTACGGGCCCGAGCCGGTCACCGGCGTGGAAGAGGCGCTGGCGGCGCTGGGCCAGGTCGGGGAGGGCGACGCTGTCCTCGTCAAGGGCAGCCGGGTGGCGGGGCTGGAGCGGCTGGCGGCTCGACTCCTCGACCAGTCCTGACGGTGGCGGCGGTCATGGCGGGAGCGCCTGTCGCCGGGTCGACCTCGGCCGCGGTCAGCCCTGTACCGCTTACGGCGATAATCCGCCGTGGCCCTGTACCGCTTACGGCGATAATCCGCCGTGGCCCTGCGTAGACGGCCAGGGCCACCGCGGCAACCACCCCGTAGCTCATGACCAGGCTGATGGAGGTGTGCTCGGCCAGGGGGCCGGCGATGAGGAGGCCGAGGGGGATGGTGCCCCCGAAGGCCATGACCCACAGCGCCATGACCCGGCCACGAACGGCGTCGGCCAGGCGCTCCTGGAGGACGACCGACAGCGAGGTTACGGAGCCGAAGTAGAAGAACCCCACCACCAGGGCGACCGGGTAGGCCGGCGCCGGGGCCCGGAGCACGGCCAGCACGGCCAGCGAGGCGGCGAAGCCGACCAGGCCCAGGCGCACCAGCCGGGGCTTGGACCAGGCGGACAGGAAGGTGCCGATGGAGACGGCGCCGGCGATGGCCCCCACCCCAAAGCAGGTGTAGAGCAGGCCGTAGGCCACGCTGCGGGGCTCGATGCCCAGGTTGCGTTGGGCCAGGGTGGGCATCTGGCCGATGAAGGGCAGGCATAGGAACGAGAACGTGGCCATGGTGACCAGGCAGCGGCGCACGATCGGGTCCCGTCGGGCCACGGCCAGACCCCCGATCAGGCGGCGCCACCCGACCCGATCGGCGTCGGCATCGGCCTGTACCGGCGGGATGCGCACCACGACCAGGGCGGCGATGACGAACCCGTAGGTGAGCGAGTTGAAGGCGAAGACCGGAGCTGCGCCGAAGGCGGCGAAGGCGACGCCCCCCAGCGCCGGGCCGGTCACCCTGGCCACGTTCATCTGGGTGGAGTTGAGCGAGACGGCACCCGCCAGGTCGTCCTGCCCGACCAGCGACGGGAGCACTGCGCTGAAGGTGGGGGCGTGGAGGGCGGTGCCCACACCGATGACGGCCACCACCGCCAGCAGGGCAGCATGGGACGGTTGCCCGCCGGCGACCAGCACGGCCAGGGCGGCGGCGCCGACGAGCTGCTCGACCTGGGCGAAGATGAGCAGACGGCGGCGGTCGACCACGTCGGCCAGGGCTCCGCCGACCACCGAAAGGGCCAACATGGGGCCGAGCTGGGCGAAGAGCACCAGGCTGAGAAAGGTGGGGGAGCCGGTCAGCTCCAGGGCGTAGGCGCCGAGCGTGACGCTTTGCATCCAGGTTCCGATGTTGGAGGCGAACGACCCCCAGAACACGATGCGAAAGGTGCGGTGGGCGAGCGCCGAGCGGGCCGTCCCGGGGCGCGGCGTCCGCTCCAGGTCAGAGCCGTCGGGGGAGGGGAGAGGGCCACCGATCTGCACCCAGCGAGGCTATGGCCAGTGCCCGACCGTGCGGTGCGGTTGTCGGAGGGTCAGTCGGTCGAGCCCCCGAGGGACCCCTTCATGGCCGACATGACGGCGTTGGGACCGTCGAAGCTGCCCTTGTCGAGCGACCGCAGCTCCCGGACCAGGTCCTGCGATGCGCCCTTTCCCTCAGCCTTTTGGGCCAGGTCGTCTTTGGAAGCCGGGTAGTCGACTCCCTTCAGCGCCTTTTGCACCTCGGTCACCTGGAAGCCCATGGTCGCTCTCCTCATCTCGGAGGGCCGGCGACCCCGCTGCTGCAATGGCTTCCCTGGGTCCGCTGGACAAACGGCATCAGCAGTTGAGGAGGTCGAGCGCCGACGTGCAGACCTCCTCGGCGTCGACCCCGACCACGAAGGAACCGGTGTGGCCGCAGCTCCCGGTGATGCAGTTGGTGGCGCACACCGGGCAGTCGAGGACCCAGGAGATGGCGGGCCGATGGCGGGAGCGGGTGGTGGGACCGGCGTTGATGAGGTTGCCGCACCAGAAGATGCCGACGGTGGGGGTGCCGACGGCGGCGGCGAGGTGCAGCGGCCCGGTGTCGTTGGACACCACCACGCCAGCACCAGCCAGGAGGCCGGCGAGGCCGCCGATCGACAGGGCCCCGGCGAGGGGCGTGGCCGGTCGGCGCATGGCGTCCACCACCTCCTGAACCAGGAGGACCTCCGCCGCCGTCCCGGTGACCACCACCGATGCGCCGGCCTGGGCCAGGGCGTCGCCCACCGCGGCGAAGCGTTCGCCCGGCCAGCGCCGGCGGGGATCGCTGGCCCCGGGGTGCAGAACGGCCAGGGGCCCGCCGACGGGCACTATGGCGCCGGCCTCGGCCCGGTCGGATTCGATGACGGGGAAGTGAGGCTGACGGTTGAGGGGAACGGCACCCACCGTGGCGACTACCTCGAGGAGGCGCTCGACCTCGGACTGGTAGACGACGTAGGGAACGTTGCGGTCGAGGGTCTCGGCGCCGGTGTCCTGCAACCCGGCGCTCACCCGGGCGTCGAGGCGGCACACCAGCGGGTTGGAGTTGGCTCCACCACCATGGAGCTGGAGGGCGAGGTCCACACCCTCGGCGGCCATGGCGGTGATGACCTTGTCGAGCTCCTGGTGGTCCTCAGGCCCCAGGGTGTCCTCGAAGGCAGGTACAGGGACCACACGGTCGACGGGGCCGGGCCGGACCGCCAGCAGCTCTCGGTGCCACTCCCGGGCCAGCAGGACGATCTCGGCGTCGGGGTAGGCCAGGCTCAGGGCCTCCAGGGCAGGAAGGGTGAACACCAGGTCGCCGAGGGCGTTGGCTCGCAGCACGACGATGCGGTTCACGTCGGTGACGACGTTGGTCGTGATGGCTCTGTCCATCCGGGGCTAGCCGAAGAAGCGGGCCATGACCTCGGGACCGGGCGGCCGGCCATCTCCGACCGGCCCCAGGTCGGCGATCACGGTGTCGTGGGACACCGAGAGCGCCAAGGGCCAGAAGCAGGATACGCCCGGCCGGTCCTGGCAGAAGTACCGGAACGTCTCCAGCCCGAAGTAGCGGATGTGGGTGGGGTCTGCCACCGCGTTGGGGTGGCGCCAGTGGGGGACCATGACGTGGGCCACGCCATCCGGGCGCAACACCCTGTGGACCTCGTTCATCAGCCGCAGTGGCTCGTGCACGTGCTCGAGGACGTGCACCGCGAACAGATGGTCAACCGAGTCGCTGGCGAGGGGAAGTGAGGCCTCCAGGTCGGCGACCACGCCGGTCACCGGCGACGGGATCTGGTCGATGCCGACCGCTTGTGGGTACTGGCGGGTGGCGCCGCAGCCGATGTCGACGACCTGCAGCGCGGACTGGTGGGGGAGCCGGACCAGGTCCCAGACGGCCTGGACGCGGCGGAGGCGTCCCACCAGCTCACGGAGCAACCGCCGCTCCTCGGCGGTGGCCACCGTCCCTCCCAGGTGGACCACGGCGCCGTCGACCCGCACCTCGACGTCGACGTGTTCGAGACGGCGATCGTGGGCCAGCAGGTCGGCGACGTCGTCTTCGAGAGCGCGGTCGAGCAGGGCGCCGCTTCCCATGGTCAGGCGGTCGGCTCGACGACGAGGAGCCGAGGGGCGTCGTTCGACCGTTCCGGGACGGTGGTGGGCAGCTCCTGGTGGTAGGCGCCCGACGGCAGAAGGCCACAGCCCCCGTAGCGGGCCATGACCCGGAGCTGGGCGAGGACGTCCTCTCCGCAGTGCTCGCTCGGCAGCTCCGGCCAGAAGCCATACCCTCCAGCGGCTCGAAGTGCCTCGGTGTCGTACAGCACGCACCCTCCCACCCAGGCCACCTTGTACAGACGTGGAGTTGCGGCGGTGACGCCCAGGCGGGAGGCGAGGTGCCAGAGGTTGGCGGCGTTGTGGAGCCGGTGGCGGTCCCATTCCAGACTCCCGGGGATGACCACCTCGGCCTCGACTGGGCCCTCCCACCACTCGACGTCCTGCTCGTGTGGGCGCTCGTCGTCGAGGTAGCTCAGCCCGATCACCGCTGAGCCCACGAACCCGCACCCCTCGTCTTGGAGGGCGGCGATCATCCGGGCCACCAGGTCGGGCTCGATGACCACGTCGTCGTCGAGGAACAGCGTGTACGGCGCTCTCGCCCGTGTGAGCAGGAAGTGGCGGTGCTCGGCCAGGCCCCGTCGGGGAAGGTGGTGGTGGGTCTCCACCTGACGGCCCTTGGCCGCCAGCAGGCGCAGGGCGGCCCGAACCTCACCGGACGCCGTTGCCCGCTCGGGCTCGGACTGGGCGACACCACCACCCGTAGCGCCGGGTGGGTCTGGAGGCCGATGCTGGTGAGCGTCACCGCCAGGGCCGCCGGCCGCTGGTAGGTGGGGATGAGTACGTCTACCGCGCTCGGTCCTCCCGCAGCCACGGTCGAGGCCGCCCTCACCGGGCCGAAGCCGAGCCACGGTGTCGGATGCGCTCGATCATCCCCGTGGTCGAGCAGTCCTCCATGTAGGGGAGGATCCGCACCGCGGCGCCCACCTCCTCGACCACAGGTACCTCGGGCAGGGCCTCGGCCGTGTGGTCACCGCCCTTGACGTAGAGGTCGGGGCGAACAGCGCGGATTAGGTCGCTCGGCGTGTCCTCGGCAAATCCGATGATGTGGTCGACACAGGAGAGGGCGGTGAGGACCTCGGCTCGGTCCTCGAAGGGGTTGATTGGGCGCGAACGACCCTTGAGGCGCCGCACGCTGGCGTCGTCGTTTACGCCCACCACCAGTACGTCGCCGAGCGTCTTGGCCCGGTTCAGGTAGGTGATGTGGCCGCGATGGAGGAGGTCGAAGCACCCGTTGGTGAAGACGATGCGTCGCCCTTGGCGACGGTAGGCACCGACGTGGGCAACCAGATGGTCGACGTCGGGAGCCAGCTTGTGAGCGCCGACGAGGCGGTCCCGCAGCTCCCGGGCCGAGCAACTGGCGGTCCGGTCCTTGGCCACCACGATCGAGGCGGCTGCTGAGGCCAGCTCGGCGGCCGCCGGGGTGTGTCCACCAGCGGCGAGGGCCAGGGCGAAGGCGGCGGTGAAGGTGTCCCCCGCACCACAGGGATGGCTTCTTCGGCTGCTGGCATAGGTCCGATGTGGCGGCCTGTAGCGCTCGAAGATGATGGCGCCCTCGGCGTCGAGGGTCACCGCAGCGATGCGGGCGCCGGTGAGCTCGAGCAGGCGATGGCCGTGGGCGGCTATGCCGTCGGCCCGCTCCGAGATGCCGTCCAGCTCGCCGGTGCCGAGCAGGCGGAGGGCCTCGCCCCAGTTGGGCTTGACCACGGTTGGGTCGAGGTTCCGAAAGGCAGCCGGGTGGTTGGAGTCGACGGCGATGATCTGGGTCGAGCGGTCCACCATCGACGTCAGCGCAGCGACCACCGAGGGGGTGAGGACGCCATGGCCGTAATCGGAGACGATCACGACGTCGGCGGCGGGGACGGTGGCGGCCAGGCGCCTCACCAGGGCCCGCTCGTCGTCGTCCTCGACGGCGGCGGTGGTGCCCTCGTCGAAGCGCACGAGCAGCTGGGACGAGGCCATGACCCGGCGCAGGGCCAGGGTGCGGCGCTGGGGGTGCAAGGCCAGGTGCTCGATGCCGACGCCCGCTGCAACCAGGCTTTGGCGTAGACGTTGGCCGTCGGCGTCTTGCCCGGCGAGGGAGACGAGGGTGACCTC
>JBPCJK010000067.1:0-3909 GCA_051005375.1 Acidimicrobiales bacterium | reverse complement strand
TGGTGTCCGAGATCGACGGGCAAGAGGTGCGCAACGCCGTCGATCAGGCCCAGCGGGAGGTGTCCACCCGGTTCGACTTCAAGAACACCGGGTCGGAGGTCGAGCTGGGCAAGGACGAGATCACCCTTCGCTCGGGGACCGAAGACCGGCTGGCGGCCCTGCGCCAGGTGCTCGAGGAGAAGTTCGTACGTAGAAAGCTCTCGCTCAAGGTGCTCGACTGGGGCCGGGTCGACGAGGCTGGGAGCCAGACGGTGCGACAGCGGGCCGGCCTTCGGGCCGGCATCTCTGCCGACACCGCCCGGGATCTCAACAAGCGCATCAAGTCACTGGGGTGCAAGGGCGTCCAGTCGCAGACCCAAGGCGACGCCATCCGGGTGACGGGCAAGAAGCGGGACGACCTCCAAACGGTGATCGCTGCCCTCAAGGAGGCCGAGGTCGAACTCCCGTTGCAGTACAAGAACTTCCGGGACTGACGCCTTTAGGGTCGGCGGGCGCGAAGGCTCAGCCGGCGGCCTGGTTGAGGGCGGAGGCCAGCAGCGCCGGGGTCAAGGGAGCCACCCACGCCTCGACCTCACGCTCAATGCCCGACCGGCCCCCCGTCGGCGGGACCTGCTGGGCCCGGAAGACGCCCCAGTCGACCGACTTCGCCACTCGAGCGGCCTCTGCCTCGGCCAGGGCCAAGGCGCCCCCGCTGGGGCTCATGGCCGAGGCGTACAGCAGCGCCGCCCGTGGCGCTTCGAACGGGCCGCTCGCCGCCGGGGCTGGCGAGGGCAGCGACGGCGCCGGGATGGCGGCATTGGCAGCAGCGGCATCGGCGTAGCGCTGGATGATCGCCGGAGCGGCAGCGACGGCCTCGCTGAGCATCTCGTCGAGCGTCGCCTTGGGATCGACGGCGCCGCCGCCGCCAGGGTGCAACTCGGCGTGGACGTGGGGCGAGCCGCCCCGGGCGTTCCCCGAGTCGCCCACGAAGCCCACCACCTGGCCGGTGGTCACCGTGGTCCCCTCGGCGATGCCCTCGGCGATCCCGGATAGGTGGGCCAGGTACCAGAAGGTGCCGTCCGATGCCACCACGTAGGCGGCCAGCCCTCCGAGGCCTCCGTTGCTGATGCGCATCCTGCCGTCGCTCGGCGCCCGCACCGGGGTGCCCATGGCGGCGAAGATGTCGGTGCCCATGTGCAGGCGCCAGCCCGGACCAAAGCGGGGGAACCACCAGTCGTGGGAGTAGTTGGCACGACCGCCCACCAAGAAGCGGCCGAAGCCGATCTGGGTCGCCTCCTCCGGGCTCACCCCGAACTGGCCCAAGGGGGCCAGGGCCTCGATGAGGGCAGAGGTGTCGTTGGCCGGTGTGCGCTTCACCGAGTTCATCTTGCGCCGCAGGTCCTCGGGAAACGGCCCCGCCTCAACGGGCGGTGGAGTGCCGTCGTCGGCCTCACCGGCGACAGGCGCATCGGGACCGGCGCCAAGCGGTGGCGCCGCCGGGTCGGCCTGGCCGGGAGGAGGAGGGGTGACGGGAGCGCCGGTAACCGGATCGGTGGACGGTGCCGGATCGCCGGGCGCCGCTGGTTGGCCGTCGGCTGGCGGCTCGCCTGGCGCAGGAGGCGCCGTGGTCGTGGTCGTCGCGCACTGGCCGAGGAGGCCGAGGAGGCAGTCAGCCGCGCTCGCCGACCACGTCCCGATGCCGCTCAGGGCGGCGACGAGCACGGCGACGACGAGCACCGGGGGCAGACGGGAACCGGGCCGAGGCAACATGGGCACCGGTTTCTACACGATGACGGCCGCCCCGTCCACTACTCCTTGCAGGAGAGCAGCACGAAGGGTGGCGTCAGCACCCGACCTTGCGCTTCAGGCGGCTGAAACCTACATTTCATCCCTCCTAGGCGGCCTCGTCCCCCCATGTGCTCTCGTCCGGGAAAGTAAGGAGCAGCTTCAACGATGCCTGCCGTGCTCGCAGCCGAAGGTGGCTACCAGGCCTTCACCCTGGGCGGTGCCGAGTGGTTCTGGCTGGTCTTCTCGGCAGCTACCGCCGTGCTCGCCGTGCTCGTGGGCTTCTCCCTGATGCGGGGCGTGCTGGCCGCCGACCAGGGCACCCCCAAGATGAAGGAGATCGCCAGCGCCATCCAGGAGGGCGCCAGCGCCTACCTCCGGCGCCAGTTCCGCACCATCGGGGTCATCCTCATCCCGCTCGTGGCCATCGTGTTCCTGACCTCGACGGCGGTGGCCAAGCCCGACGGCTCCGAAGCCCTGAGCTTCTTACAATCGGGCCTGTTCCGCAGCTTGGCCTTCGTCACCGGCTGCTTGATGTCGGGCCTCACCGGGTTCATCGGGATGGGCCTGGCCGTGCGGGGCAACGTGCGCACCGCCGCCGCCGCCCGTTCCGGCTCGCTGCCCGCCGCCCTCAAGGTGGCCTTCCGCACCGGTGGGGTGGCGGGCATGTTCACCGTCGGCCTCGGGCTGTTCGGCGCCACCCTCATCATCATGCTGTTCCAGAACACCAGCTCGGCCATCCTGGTCGGCTTCGGCTTTGGTGGGTCGCTGCTGGCGCTGTTCCTGCGGGTGGGCGGCGGCATCTTCACCAAGGCCGCCGACGTGGGGGCTGACCTGGTGGGCAAGGTCGAAGCCGGCATCCCCGAGGACGACCCCCGCAACCCCGCCACCATCGCTGACAACGTGGGCGACAACGTGGGCGACTGCGCGGGCATGGCCGCCGACCTGTTCGAGTCCTACGAGGTCACCCTGGTGGCCTCCATCATCCTCGGTGTGGCCGCCTTCAACTCCATCGGTGCCAACCCCGTCCTCGGCGTGATCTTCCCCCTCGTGGCCCGGGCCATCGGGGTCCTGGCCTCGATCGTCGGCGTCTACTCGGTGCGGGCTACCGACAAGGACCGTACGGCCATGGCCCCCATCAACCGGGGCTTCCTCACCGCCGGGGTTCTGACGATCATCGGCACCGCCGCCGTAGCCCTGCTCTACGTGGGCAACGACCACGGCAACGAGGGCTGGAAGGTGTTCGCCGCCGTGGTCGCCGGCCTGGTCCTGGCCCAGGTGGTCAGCCGCCTGACGGAGTACTTCACCTCCACCGACAAGGCCCCGGTGCGGGAGATCGCCGAGGCCGCCCGCACCGGTCCGGCCACCACCGTCCTGTCGGGGATCAGCTCGGGGCTGGAGTCCACGGTCTGGGCCATCGTGGCCATCGCCGCCGCCCTCGGGGTGGCCATCGTCCTCGGCGGAGGCAACATCCAGTTCTCGCTGTACCTCATCGCCCTCACCGGGATGGGCATGCTGGCCACCACCGGCGTGGTGGTCTCAGAGGACACCTTCGGGCCGGTGTCGGACAACGCCGCCGGCATCGCCGAGATGTCGGGGGAGTTCGAGGGCGAGCCCGAGCGCATCATGGTCAGCCTCGACGCCGTGGGCAACACCACCAAGGCGGTGACCAAGGGCTTCGCCATCGGCTCCGCCGTCATCGCCGCCGTGGCCCTCTTCGCCAGCTTCATCGAGACCATCGCCGGCGAGCTCGCCCTCGGCCTGGAGGGCACCGAGCTGTTCACCTCCCCGCTCACTTCCATCAACGTGGCCAACCCCACCACCTTCATCGGCCTGCTCATTGGCGGCTCCGTCGCCTTTCTTTTCAGCTCGCTGGCCATCCGGGCCGTGAGCCGCACCGCCGCGGTGGTGGTCCAGGAGGTCCGCCGACAGTTCCGGGAGCACCCGGGGATCATGGACTACACCGAGAAGCCCGACCACGGTGCGGTGATCGACATCTGCACCGCCGCCTCGCTGCGGGAGCTGGCCACTCCCGCCCTGCTGGCCGTACTCACCCCGGTGATCATCGGCTTCGGCATCAACTACTTCGCCCTGGGGGCGTTCCTCGCCGCCGTCATCCTCACCGGCCAGCTCATGGCCAACTTC
>JBPCJK010000066.1:0-4339 GCA_051005375.1 Acidimicrobiales bacterium | reverse complement strand
CCTCAGCGGTGCCGGTGTCCTCGTGCAGGCGCACCTCTTTGACCTTGGCCGGTTGCAGGGCCTTGGCCACGAAGTCGGGCAGGTCCTCGGAGAAGGGGACGATGTCGATCTTCTCGCCCCGCAGCTCGTTCACCACCATGCGGACCCGGGCGCCCCGGGCGCCCACGCAGGCGCCGACGGGGTCGACGTTGGAGTCGTTGGACCACACGGCGATCTTGGTGCGGTGGCCCGGCTCACGGGCACAGGCCTTGAGCTCCACGATCCCGTCGGCGATCTCGGGCACCTCCAGCTCGAACAGGCGCTTGATGAGACCGGGGTGGGTGCGGCTGACCACGATCTGGGGGCCTTTCGCGGTCTTGCGGACCTCCACGATGTAGGCCTTGAGCCGGCTGTTGTTCTCGGGCCGCTCGTAGGGGACCTGCTCGGCCTGGGGCAACAGGGCCTCCACCCGACCCAGGTCCAGCAGCGTGTAGCGGGCGTCGGTCTGTTGGATAATCCCGGTGACGATGTCGCCCTCGCGCCCGGCGTACTCGTCGTACTTCATCTCACGATCGACCTCGCGCAGGCGCTGCATCATGACCTGCTTGAACGTCTGGGCGGCGATGCGTCCCAGCGTCGCCTGGTCGGGGGTGACGTCGAGCTCGGGCCCGAAGGCCAGGCCGTCCTCGTCGAGCTCCTGGGCGGTGACCGCCATCTCGCCGGTGACGGGATCGATGGTGGCCCAGGCGTACTCGTAGGCACCGGGGAGGCGCTTGTAGGCGGACTCCAACGCGTCGGCCAGCGCACCCATGAGGGTCTCGGGGGTGATCCCCCGCTCGGTCGCGACGCCCCGGAGGGCTTCCATCATGTCTTCGTTGCTCATGACTTGCCTGCCTTCTTCTTGTTCTTGGCGGACGGGGAGGTGCTGGCGGGGGCCCGGCCGGGCTTGGGGGCCGGCCCCCACTCGAACACCGTTCGGGCCCGGTCGATGTCGACCAGGGCAATGGTGCGGGGAGCGTCGCCGGTGGAACCGGCTGGGCCGCTGGGCTCCACGGTGACGTGCCCGTCCTCGGCGGCGACGAGCGTGCCCCGAACCCGGCGATCTCCCTCGACGCCGGCTCGCAACTTGAGGGCGACGGTGGTCCCGACGGCCCAGGCAAAGTGCTCGGGCCGACGCAGGTGGCGCTCCAGGCCAGGACTGGACACCTCGAGGGTGTAGTGACCGGCGATCGGATCTGACTCGTCGAGCAGGTGGGACAGGTCGCGTGTCAGGGACGCGATGACATCGATGTCGACCCCGCCAGGGCGGTCGATGGTGACCCGCAGGAGCCCGCCGTTGTACTCAACGTCGTAGAGCTCGGCGTCGAGGTTGGCCACCAGGGGCGCGACGAGGGCACGCACCCGGTCGGCGGTGTCCATGCGTTCCTCCTCTGGCGACTCGGTCCCGAACAAACAAGAAGCGTGGGCCCAAGGCCCACGCCTCGCGACCCCCGAAGGGGAAGCGGGGAGAGCCTAGCCAGGTTCGGTGGAATCGCCTCGTCGGTCGGTGCGGTCGGTCCAGGTGGCGCCGTCCCACCAACGCAGTTCGGCCTCGGCCCTCGGGTCGTCGTACCAGCCCGGCGCCGGTGGATCGCCGGCCCGGATGCCCCGCAACGGACCGGCGCCCAGGCCGAGAGGCCGGCCGGATCGGTAGGTGCGCACGGTACGGACGGCGCCGGCCATGATGACGGCGAAGAAGACCACTGCGACGAGGCCGGCGACGACACCGAGGGCTCCGTGGTCGAAGGGAAAGTCCCGCTCGGTTGCACCGACCAGGGCGTTGGCGACGGCGGTCACAATGCCCGACGCTACCGATGACGAGGATCGTCACGTCGCGGTTCGACCGGCCCCGGCCCTGGGTAGTGCCCGGCGATGCCCGCCCACTCGCTTCTCCGCCGCAGCATCGACGCCGCCCTCGAGGTCGGCATCGTCCCGAGCTTCACCAAGCTCGGTCCCGCCGTCCGCCGCCGCCTGTGGCAGTGGGAGGAGCCGGCGCCCGCCAGCCTGTCGGGCGAGGTGGTGGTGGTCACGGGGGGCACGTCGGGGCTCGGAGCCTGCATCGCCCTAGGGGTCGGGCGGGCCGGGGCGACCCTGGAACTGGTCGGTCGCAACGAAGAGAAGGGGGCCGAGGCGGTGCGAACGCTGCGGGACCGTGGCGTGGCGGCGCGCTTCCGCTGCTGCGACGTGGCCGAGCTCGACCAGGTGCGCAAGCTGGCCGAGGACCTGGCCGACGACCACGATCGCATCCGGGCGCTGGTGCTCAACGCCGGGGCGCTCCTGCCGGAGCGCAAGACCACCAGCGCCGGGCTGGAGGTGACCTGGGCGTCGATGGTGGTCGGCCACCACCTCCTGACCCGACTGCTGGCCGACCGCACCGAACGGGCGGTGTGGATGTCCTCGGGTGGCATGTACCTCCAAGACGTGAACCTCGACGACCTCGGCTGGGAGCAACGGGACTGGTCGGGCTCGCGGGTCTACGCCCAAGCCAAGCGGGCCCAGGTAGACCTGGTGGCCGAGGCCACCGCCCGCCACGAGCAACCCGTCCAGGTCGCCATGCACCCCGGCTGGGCCGACACGCCCGGCGTGGAGATGGGTCTGCCCGGGTTTCGCAAGGTGATGGGCCCGCTGCTCCGCGATCCTGCCGACGGGGCCGACACCGCCGTGTGGCTGGTCACGTCGCCGGTCGCCACCCTGCAGCCGGGTGCCTTCTACCTCGATCGCCGGGCTCGTAACACCGTCCGGTGGCCCGGCACCGCCACCTCGCCTACCGACCGAGCCAAGCTCCGTCGCATCGTCGACTACCAGGCCGGCCTGGGCTGAGCCCCAACAGCCCGAAATGGCGTACCTCAGCCACCTATGCGGTGGCTGAGGTACGCCAGAACGGGTGTTAGTAGGAGCGAGCCACAACGGCGATGACGCCGTCTTCGTCCTCGGTCGCCGGGACCGAGCCGTCGGGGCGTTGCAGGCAGCGGACGGTGATGGCGTCCTTGGCCAGCTCGGCCTCGCCGTCGGTGCCGAGCGTCGCCCAGCGGATCGTGGCGAAGCCGGTCTGGGCGGCTTCGCGGGCTTCGGCGATGGTGGCGACCTCGGCCGTGTTGGCATCACGGAACGCCGTGGCATCGGTCAACATCGAAGACTGGATCTCATCCAACAACCGGGCCACGAGGGCATCGACGTCGGCCAGGGCGCACTGGCGCTTCTCACCAGTGTCGCGGCGGGCCACGGTCACCTCGCCGTTGGCCAGGTCCCGGGGACCGACCTCGACGCGCACGGGGACACCCTTGAGCTCCCAATCGGTGGCCCGGCGGCCGAACGACGTGTCGGTCCGATCGTCGAGGCGGCCTCGGACTCCCGCGGCGGTCAACTCGTCGAAGATGCGCCGAGCGGCGTCAGCCACCCCTTCGTCGTCACGTATCATCAGCACCACGGCCTGCACCGAGGCCAGGCGCGGCGGGACCCGCAGGCCAGCGTCGTCGCCGTGACCCATGATCAGGCCACCCATCATCCGGGTGGATGCACCCCACGAGGTGGTCCAGGCCATGGCCTTGGCGCCTTCGGCGTCCTGGAAGGTGATGTCGAAGGCCCGGGCGAAGTTCTGGCCCAGCTCGTGGCTGGTTCCCATCTGCAGGGCCTTTCCGTCGCCCATCATGGCCTCACACGCCAGGGTGTTGACGGCGCCAGCGAAGCGTTCCTGGCGGGTCTTGCGTCCGATCAACACGGGCAGAGCCAGGACGTCGACCATGAAGTCGCGGTACACGTCGTGGAGGATGCGCAGGGCGTAGGCGGCGGCATCGGCTTCGGTGACGTGGGCGGTGTGGCCCTCCTGCCAGAGGAACTCACTCGTGCGTAGGAACAGGCGGGTCCGCAGCTCCCAGCGCACCACGTTGGCCCACTGGTTGAGCAGCAGGGGCAGGTCCCGGTGGCTCTGCACCCACTTGGCCATGAACTCCCCGATGACGGTCTCGCTGGTGGGCCGGACCACGACGGGCTCCTCGAGCTCCTTGCCCCCGGCGTGGGTGACCACCGCCAGCTCGGGGCTGAACCCCTCGACGTGCTCGGCCTCGCGGGTGAAGTAGCTCTGGGGGATGAACAGGGGGAAGTAGGCGTTCTCGGCGCCAGCAGCCTTGATCCGGCTGTCGACCTCGGCCACCATGCGCTCCCACAGCCCGTAGCCGTAGGGGCGGATCACCATGGTCCCGCGCACCGGCCCGTTGTCGGCCAGCTCGGCCTTGGCCAGCACGTCCTGGTACCAGCGGGGGAAGTCCTCGGCCCGAGGGGTGAGAACAGGTGCCTTGGCCATGGCGGGCGAGCGTAGCCAGGC
>JBPCJK010000065.1:0-16782 GCA_051005375.1 Acidimicrobiales bacterium | reverse complement strand
CCCAGCCCGAGCGGTCCTGGGTCACCGCCGCCGGCGTCGTACTCGACGCAGCGTCCCTGACCGCCAGCGTGTTGGACCTGCCCCGTTCCCCCCGGGCCGAGCTCTGCATCCGCTCGGGCTACCGGTCGCTGCGGGCCATCGCCGACTTCTACGGGATCCGCAACGACCCCGACCCGTCCCCCGACGACCCCATCTCCATCGACCGCCAGGAGTTCGACCAAGCCTGCGATCGGCTGTCCCAGGCCGGCGTGCCCCTTGTCGACGATCGCGACAAGGCCTGGAGCGACTTCGCCGGTTGGCGGGTGAACTACGACACCGTGTTGGTGACCCTGGCCGGCTTCGTCATGGCGCCGTACGCCACCTGGTCGTCGGACCGGGCCCCGGTTCGGCCCCATCGTGCCCCCGTCCGCCGCCGGCGGCACTGAGCACCGCTTACGCCGCTCTGCTTACGTCGACATGGCCGCCTGCCACGGCAAGACCGAGGGTAGGCGCCATCTCCCGCTGCGGTCCGAAGCCAGCGGATGCCGAGGTTCTTCGCCCGGCGGCACTATGCTGCATACGCAGTGTGCAAGTAACGGCGGTTGACATCGACCTCGTCGGCCTGGTCCTGGTCGACGCCCGTACCGGCGCTGGCGTCGACCTCGGCGCCGGGCCGCCGCTCACGGTGCTCAACGTCATACGGCACCGCTACTGACTGCCCTGTCAGGAGCACCTCGTTGGGGTGCGTCAGCAACGGGAGCGCCTGGAGGAGCTCGGGGCAAGTGCCCTCGCCGTCGGCTTCAGCCCGGCGGAGCCCCTGGCCGCGCTGGCCGACCACCTAGACTGGCCGTGGCCCTTCCTCAGCGATCCTGACCGGGTGCTGTACCACCGCCTGGGTCTGGGACGGGCCAGGTTGCGCGACGTCTACACCCCCGCCACCGTGCGCCTCTACCGCCAGGCGGCGCAGCGAGGCGAGGCCGTACACCGCCCGGTGGAGGACTCTCGCCAGCTCGGCGGTGACGCCGTGGTGCGGGCCGGTCGGGTGGTGCGGCTCTTCCGGCCGGCCAGCCCTGACGACCGTCCACCGGTCGACACTCTCCTCGCGGCGCTGGCCGAGGTCGCCGACCCGTCGGGCGGCGCGGGACCTGGTTGAGAGGTGAATCCCGGCTTGACCGTAAGCGTTCTGGCCGCAGAAACGCGTGGATTTTGTCTCGCTCCCGGGGCCAGAAGCGAGGGGGGCGGCCTATGGTTTGGATTTGTCGTCCATCGTGGCGGCCGTCAGGCCGTGGGGGTCTGACCATGGTGGCTGCCCAGGCCGACGATCGGGGTGTCGGCGTTCGTGCCGTCGTCGAGCGCCAGGCGGCCAGATTGGGTCGGCGACCCTTCCTGGTGCTGCCCGACGCCACCCGCAGCCAACGCCGACACCGACGAGCTGGCAACCGGCTCGCCGACGGGTTGCGTCGGCTCGGCCACGGCCCCGGCGACATCGTCATGGCCCGGTGCGGCAACGGCGTGTCCATGGTCGCCACCTGGTTCGCCTGCATGAAGCTGGGGGCGGTGTTCATGCCGGTCAACGGCCTGCTCACAGGCGAACCCCTGCGCCGGGGTGATGGCCCATTCCGGCGGGGCGGTGGTGGTATGCGACGCCGAGCTCTACCCGGCGCTGGCCGCCGTGCGCAGCGGTCTGCCCCGGCTCCGTCAGGTCATCGTGGCCACGGCTGATGCGCCGGCAGGCTCCCTTTCCTGGGACTCGCTCGTGGGACAGGGTTCCTCGGCACCACCGCCGCCACTGCCTCCCGATCCCGCCGCTCCGGCCAAGCTCATGTACCCCTCGGGAACCACCGGCACTCCCAAAGTTGCCCTGTGGAGCCGGAACTGCGAGGTCATCTGGGCTCGGTGCTACCTCACCGAGATGGTCCTCCTCAACGAGGGGGAGGCCGCCTACTGCTGCTTGCCGCTGTTCCACGTCACCTGCCAGGGAACGGTGCTGGCGGCGCTGGGCCAGGGTTGGTGCATCAACGTCGAAGCCGGCTTCAGCCCATACGGCTTCTGGCGCCGGGTGCGGGAGGCGGAGGCGGTGGCGTTCACCTTCGTGGGGACCATCCTGTCGATGCTGGCCCGGCGCCCTCCACAGGCCGACGACCCCGACAACCCGGTACGGCGTGTCCTCGGCTCCGGCGCCCGACGGGCGGCGGTGAGCTGTGGATCCGGCCCCTGGCGCCCCACGTCATGTTCGAGGGCCACCTGGGAGAGGACGGGACCGTGGAGACGCCCTTCGACGGCGAGGGCTGGTACCACACCGGCGACCTGATGCGTCGCCTCGGCGACGGCGATGGTGACCTGGCCTTCGCCGGCCGCCGTCGTGACGCCATCCGCCGGCGGGGCGAGATGATCGCCACTGGCGATGTCGAAGAAGCGGCCCTCGCCCACCCCGGAGTGCTCGAGGCTGCCGCCGTGGGTGTGGCCACCCCTGACGGCGGCGGTGACGAGGAGGTCAAGCTGTGCGTGGTCCTCCGGCCCGACCCGGTGCTCGGTGCCGAGGAGCTGCATGCTTTCCTGCGCTTCCGGCTGCCCAAGTTCATGGTGCCCCGCTTCGTGGACATCCGCCCCGCGCTACCCAAGACGCCGACGACCAGGGTGCAGAAGTAACGCCTTCAAGAGGAGGGAACCGCCGCCGCCTGGGACGCCCGCCCCAGCCGGCGGCGGTTGAGGTAGGCGGATTCGTCGCCGTCTCGGTTTGGTCGCCGGCCACTCCCGCCGTCGAAGGCGGCTTCCCGGGATGGAGGCCCGGCGAGCGAAAGCAAGCCAGCGAGTCGTCAGCCGAGGCCGCGGCTGTCCTGCTTGAGGGCGGTGTCGACGGCCAGACTGGCGGCGACCACGAGCGAACGCAGCGGCTCTTCCAGGGGGCTGTGGATCTGCACCACGTAGTTGTCGGCGGTGGTGAACATCGTCTTGGCCAGGCCCTCCCACGTCTTGGTGATGCGGGCCACCTCGGTGCCGGCGTGGTCGGCCACCTTGAAGTTCCATGCTCGCCAGTTCTCGGCGTTGATGGAGCCACAGGCGTGGCCCCCTGCCTCGAGGCTGAAGCGGATCTTGCCGATGGCGTTCTGCTGGACGATTGCACCGACCTCGTTGCCCCGGCCGTCCTGCACGATGACCCGCGATTTCAGTATCTTCGCCGGGCGGGTGAGGGCCAGGAGCACGTTGCCCTGGAGGTCGACGACCTGCAGCTTGTGGGTCATGTACTGATCGACAGAGGTGAGAACCCGCAGGACCTTCTTGGCCGCCGACTGGCCGACCTGGCGGACGGCGCCGATCTGGGTGCCGTTCTGGTCGTAGATGGCGTACTCGTTGTGGACCTCGATGAGCTTGACCTTCTGGTTCACGACCAGCACAGGTTCGGTGAAGATCGTGCCGCCACCGACGGCGCTGGTGCCGGTTCGAGCCTTGGCAACGTCGGCCACGACCTTGGCCGTGGGCCGCGCCGTGGTGGGCACCGGCGCTCCCTGCCCGGGTGGATCGACGCCTTGCCTGCCGTTCGAGCAGACGTGCTTGGTCCACTGGGAGCCGTCCCAGTAGCGCAGCTCATGGCGACCGAAGGGGTCGGGGTTCCAGTTGGCGGGGGGGCCGGCGTCGGTCATGCCGGGAGGCTACCGATCGACGCCGAAGGGGGACTGCCTTCAGCTCCGAGCACCCGGTCCAGGACCTCGGCCTTGCGGCGGACGAAGGCTGGGTCCGACAACGTGGCCCGGCCCCGGTCGTCGCCGAAGGGGGCGTCGAGGGTCTCGACCACCCGGCAGGGACAGGTCGACAACAGGGCTAGCCGGTCACCGAGGAGGAGGGCCTCGTCGACGTCGTGGGTCACCAGGACCACCGTGGTGGGACGCACGGCCAGCAGCGTGCGCAGCCGCTCGTGCATGCGCAACCGCGTCTGGGCGTCGAGGGCCCCGAAGGGCTCTCGAGAAGCAGGACCGGGGGCCGGTTCGCCACCTAACTCGGGCAGGGACCGAAGCGGGGGCGAGGACGGCGCACACCTCGCCCAGGGCCCGCTGCAAGGCCTGCACCTCACTGGGCACACCGTCCGAAGCCAACATATGTACGTAACTCTACACCCTTGTCCTGCTATGTCAGGGGCTTTCGGCACTAATTCTGTTGGGGTCTGGGAGGCAACTGGCGCAGAGCGGCTTGGATCTCTCGGAGTGCCCGGACGACAAAATGAGCCCGTTCCCGGCAGGGGAGCGGCCGGACGGCCGGTCGCCGCTAGGCTCCGGTGCCGGGCATCGGTCGTGCCCTGCTGGAGGAGTCACCGTCGATGATCCTGATATTCCTGGGCGTGGTCCTGTGCGTGTTGCTCGGCTTCGGCGTCTACGCCGGTCTGATCTCGTCGGGCATCCTTCCCAACGAGCGCTCAGGTGCCAACCTCTCCGGGATCAGGAGCAGCGCCAGCAGGACCAGCGCAAGCAGCGACAGCGGGATGTTCGGCGTCTTCCCGCGGGTCCCTCATGTCTTCGAGCTTCCCCAGGGCTGCCTCATCGCCCTGATCGTGGCCGCCGTGCTGTGGGTGGTGGCCTGGGGCGTCGTCCTCGTCCTGGCCCTCAAGTTGCTTCGTTCGACCTAGACCCACGACCAGCTGGTGGCGCATCCACCGGTCGTACCATCATGGGACGGGTCAGCAGGGGGCTGATGCCTTGGTGGTGTCCTCGTCGGGCAGCAGCGCACCGGCCAGGCGGCCCAACTCCTGGTGCAGGGCCTTGACCTTGGCCCGGTCGGCGGAGTAGCAGACGAAAGTTCCCACCTGGCGGCGGGTGACGAGGCCGGACTCGACCAGGACCGAGAGGTGGTGGGAGGCCAACGAGGGGGAGACGTCGATGGCATGGGCCAAGAACCCGGCGGTGCGCGGGCCGCGCCGGAGCCAGCGGAGGATCTGCAGGCGGTGGGGCTCGCCGAGCACGGCGAGGGTGTGAGAGATCCGGTCGACCTGGTGGCGGGTGAAGGCGCTGACCATGTGGCGATCCTAGGCCGTGGCCGTGTCCCGAGGTGCCTGTTCCGTCAACATCCCCCACAGGCCACCAGTCGGTGACCGGCTACGGCAGTAGCGTGAGCCGGCCATGAAGCCCCGGCTGGCCGCCATCACCGGCATCGGCGTCCTGGCCCCGTGCGGCATCGGCATCGACGCCTTCTGGTACGGGCTGGATACCGATCCCGGGAGGCGGGACCAACCTCTGCGGGTCGACGACTTCGACCCGGCGGCCTGGTTCGGGGCCAAGGAGGTGCGCCGGGTCGACCGCTTCACCCAGTTGGCGGTGGCGGCGGCCACCATGGCCGTCGACGATGCCGGGCTCGACCAGGCGGGTATCGACCTGGGCCGGGCCGGGGTCATGGTGGCCACCGGGGTGGGCGGGCTGGCGAGCTACGACCGTCAGCTCACGGTGTTGGAGGAGCAGGGAGCCAGGCGGGTCTCGCCCTTCCTCATCCCCATGCTTATGCCCAACGCCGCTTCAGCGGCGGTGTCCATGCGCTTCGGCTGGACAGGACCGTGCGAGACGGTGACCACGGCCTGCGCGGCAGGGACCCACGGGGTGGCCAGCGGGGCGGGCTGGATCGAGTCGGGGCGCTGCGACGTGGTGCTGGCGGGGGCCAGCGAGGGCCACCCCACCCCGGTGGGCATGGCCGCCTTCGCCAACATGACGGCGTTGTCGCCCGCCGGGCTGTCCCGTCCCTTCGACGCCGAGCGAGACGGCTTCCTGGCCTCGGAGGGCGCCGCCATGCTGGTGCTGGAGGAGCTGGGGGCGGCCCGGGATCGAGGCGCCCACGTCTACGCCGCGCTGGCCGGCGCCGCCAGCAACGCCGACGCCCACCACCTGACCGCCCCGTCGGAGGCCGGCGCCGGAGCGCTGGCGTGCATGCGCCTGGCTCTCGCCGACGCCGGACTGGTCGCCGGCGACATCGGCCACATCAACGCCCACGGCACGTCCACCCCCCGAAACGACGCCGCCGAAGCTGCGGCCATCACCGCCCTGTTCGGCGTTCCCGGACCTGCGGTTACCTCCATCAAGGGCGTGGTGGGCCATCCCTTCGGTGCCGCCGGCGCCATCGAGGCCGCCGCTGCGGCGTTGACCATCGACCGTCGCAGCATTCCCCCGACCGCGGGCTACCGCACCCCGGATCCGACCATGACCATCGACGTCGTCGCCGGCGCCCCTCGCCCCTTCGAGCCGGGGCCGGTGCTGTCGAACTCCTTTGCCTTCGGGGGCCACAACGCCTGCATCATCCTCGTGCCTGCGCCGTTGGAGACCTCAGGACCCGCAGCTGGCCTGGTCGAGGGCGGCATGGGCGATTCCTGAAGGTGGACCTCGGCGCTCCTGTCGGCGCCACTGCAGGAACAGCAGCGACAAGCTGATCAACAATCCACCGACCATGAGGGCGATGCCGATCCATGGCGTGCCGAGGAAGATTGACAAGGCGATGCCGACGAGGAAGAGCGCCGTGGCAAGGTCCTGCACCGGGCCCTTGGGAGCTTCGTAGTTGCGCATGGACGTTCTCCTGGGAGGTCGAGGTCGGGAGGGACGCAGCGATCGTCGACGACCGAAGCGCCGCAGCGAGGAGAGGAGTACCCCGCCCACCCGCCCAAGTCATGCCGTCGCCGAGGAGCCATACCAGGCTCAACGGTCCCAGTCGGTCTCCGCCTCGATGGAGGTGGATCGCCCCGAACGTCACGCCACCCAATGGGTCGACTGCCATTGCTGGTGGAAACGTCGGAAGCGGGTGTCGGTCGCCAGCAGCTCGGCGGGTGTGCCGAGCTCCACCACCCTGCCGGCCTCGACCACGGCGACCTGGTCAGCGATGTCGACGGCCGCCTGGCGATGGGAGATGACCACGGTGGTGCTCCCGCAGACCTGGCGCTGCAGCGACGCCAGGGCCCGGCGCTCGGTGGGCAGGTCGAGGGCGGAGGTGGCTTCGTCGAGGATGAGGACGCGAGGGCGGACGAGCCATGCCCGGGACAGGGCGATGAGCTGGCGCTGGCCGGCGGAGAGCCGGGAGCCGGCCTGTTCGACCTCGGTGCCGTAGCCATCGGGGAGGTCGGCGATGAGGCGCGCCGCCCCCACCGCCTCGGCCACCTCGGCGATCTCCTCAGGGGTTGCATCAGGGCGACCGAGGGCGATGTTGTCGGCGATGGTGCCCCCGAAGAGGTGGGGCTCCTGGGACAGGAGGACGACGTGGGCGCGGATCGAAGCGGTCTCGGTGTCCCGTAGGTCCTGGCCCTCGAGGAGGACCCGCCCGGCGGTGGGGTCGTAGAGGCGGGCGATTAGCTTGGCGATGGTCGACTTGCCGGCACCGGTGGTTCCCACCACCACCAGGGTCTCGCCCGCCCGGACCTCCAGGGCGATGTCGGTCAACGTCGGGACCTCCCCGTAGGCGAAGTTGACGCCTTGGAGGCACAGCGCTCCGCCGCCCTCGGGCACGGGCAAGGCGCCTGGGCGGTCGGGCACCGTGGAACCGGTGGCCATCCACCTGTGCGCGACGGCGAGACTTGGTGGTTCGCAGAGCCGGTGAACTGCTTTGGAGACCTGCTTCCAGTGGTAGCTGGCGTCCGCACCTACCGAGGCCGTGAACTGCGGTTGTACTGTGCCGGTGCGGTGGTAGCAGCAGCAGAGGCGTCGCCGACGGTTGCGCTGGACGAACCCGCCGGCACCCGAGCCGACGAGCTCATCGTCGGCGGTGGCCGCCGCCGGCCCCGATCGGGGCGCAGACTGGTCAGCGCCTACGTCGTGACAGTTTTCGCACTGGTCACCCTCAACTTCTTCCTGCCCCGGGCCATGCCCGGCGACCCCATCACCGCGCTCATCGATCCTGGCGCGCCGACCTACGTGCAGAGCGACGTGCTGCGGGCCGAGCTGGAGCAGTACTACGGGCTCGACCGGCCCCTGCTCAACCAGTACGTCTCCTACCTGGGTGACTTGGCCCAGGGTGATCTGGGGACGTCGATCCGCTACAACCGCCCGGTCACCGAGTTGATCAAAGAGCGGCTGCCGTGGACGCTCCTGCTCATCGGCAGCGGCATGGGTCTGGCCGCGCTCGTAGGACTGGTCGCCGGCATCCACTCCGGGTGGCATCGTGGCCGACCGGTCGACAGCGGTCTGTTGAGCCTGTTCCTCGGGGCACGGAACTTCCCGGTGTTCTTCCTCGCCTCCATCGCTTTGTTCGTCTTCGCCGTCAAGTTGGGCTGGGTGCCGCTGGCCGGGGCCAGGACCCCCTTCGCCGAGATGGGCTTCTTCGAGCGGATCGGCGACATCGCCCACCACCTGGTGCTGCCGGCGTCGGTGCTGTCCATGAGGTTCGTGGCCGACAACTACCTGTACATGCGAGCAGGGATGGTGGGTGAGCTCGGCTCCGACCACCTCCTGGCCGGGAGGGCGAAAGGCCTGCGAGACCGCCGGCTGAAGTACCGCTACGGCGCCCGCAACGCCCTGCTGCCGGTGGTCACCGCCATCGCCCTCCAACCCAGCCAGACCATCACTGCCAGCATCTTCGTGGAGACGGTCTTCGCCTACCCAGGCATGGGCCGCCTGCTGTTCGAGTCGGTGGGGTTCCGCGACTACCCCACCTTGCAGGGATGCTTCTTGCTGCTCACCCTGGTGGTGGTCACCGCCAACTTCCTGGTCGACCTCGTCTACCTCCGCCTCGACCCGAGGACCGCCGGATGAGAGCAATGCGGTCCCCCCTGGTGCTGTTGGGTGGGACCCTCTTGGTTGCCCTCTTCGTGATCGCCGTCTTCGCCCCCCTCGTCTCGCCCCACGACCCCAAGGCGCTGACCGGGGACTCGTTGGAGCGACCCTCGACCGACCACCCGCTGGGCACCAACGACATCGGCCAGGACATTTTCTCGGAGATCGTGTGGGGCGCCCGCCAGTCGCTCATCGTGGCCGTCGGCGCGGCCACCCTGGCCATCAGCCTCGGTGTGGTGGTGGGAGTGGGGGCCGGCCTGGTGGGTGGGCTGGTCGACCGCCTGGCCATGCGGGTGGTCGACGTGGTGCTGGCCTTCCCCACCATGCCCTTCCTCGTCCTCGTCGCCGCCCTGGCCGGGGTGAACCGGGCGGTGCTCGTCCTGGTCATCGGCTTCATCACCTGGCCGGAGATCGCCCGCCTGGTGCGCAGCCAGACGCTCACGCTGCGCCGGCGGGGCTTCCTCGACTCGGCGCGGGGCTTTGGCGGGGGCGTGCCCTACCTCGTCCGCCGCCACCTCATCCCCGCCCTGGCCCCCATCATCGTGGCCGGCTTCGTAACCATTGCCGGCCAGGCCGTGCTCATGGAGTCCGGCCTGGCCTTCCTCGGCTTGGCCGACCCCACAGCAGTGAGCTGGGGCCTGGTCCTCAACCGGGCCCTACTGTTCCCGGGGCTGTACTTCACCTCCATCTGGGTGTGGTGGGTTCTCCCCGCCGGCTTCGCCATCGCCCTCACCGTGCTCGGCTTCACTTTCCTCGGGGTGGGGCTGGAGCCGGTGTTCAACCCTCGCTGGACGCGCGGCAACCGGGCGCGGGCAGCCACGACAAGAGCAGCATGACCGAAGCAGCCATGACCGAAGTAGCCACGACGAAGGGAACATGATGGACAGAAGAGGATTCCTGCGGGGGACCGTGGGCCTGACCGGCGCGGTGGTGCTGGGGGCATGCAGCAGCGGGTCGGACTCCACGTCGGGCACCGTAACCACGCTGGCGCCCGGGGCCAGCCCCGGTGGTCTGGCCCCGGCTTCCCGGCCGACCCTGCGCCTGGCCGGAGGTGATTTCGGGTTTCCATCGCCCTTCGCCTACTCACGAGGACCGGGGTACTGGCGCATGAGCTACCTCTACGACACCCTGCTGTGGAAGGACTCCACCGGGGAGCTGTTGCCCTGGCTGGCACGGGACATGACGCGCTCCGACGACGGCTTGGTGTACACCTTCGAGCTGCGCGACGACGTGGCATGGAGCGACGGGCAGCCGTTGACCGCCGACGACGTGGCCTTCACCTTCGAGTACTTCGCCGCTCAGAAGCTCTCCCCCCAGATCTTCGTTCGTCCCCAGGACGTGGAGAAGGTGACGGCCACCAGCGCCACCGGCGTGGAGATCCGCCTGGCTCGCCCGGTGGTCACCTTCGCCGGCTCCGTGGCCGGCGCCCTGCCCATCGTGCCCCGCCACATCTGGTCGTCCGTCGGCGATGCCTCCATGGCCACCGATCCCGCCCTGCTGGTCGGCTCCGGGCCCTACCGGTTGGACTCCTACTCGGCGGGCGAGGGTGCCTACCTGTTCAGCGCCAACGACGGCTACTTCCTGGGCAAGCCGTTCGTAGCCCGCATCGAGAACCAGCCGGTGGGCGACGAGCTCACCGCCCTCCTGGCGGGCGAGCTCGACGCCGGCGGTCCGTCACCCACCGGTGCCGGCAGGGAGGCGCTGGCCCCGTTCCGGGCTGATCCCTCCTTCGAGGTGCTCGAGGGGCCGGGCGACTTCACCCTGGGGCTGTACTGGAGCCTGGGCAAGGGAGGGGCCCTGGCCGACGCTCGGTTCCGACAGGCGTGCGTCACCGCCATCGATCGCGGCGACATCGTGACCCGGCTGCTCGGAGGCAACGGCAACCCCGGCAACCCCGGGTTCCTCCCGCCCAGCAACCCCTTCTACAACGCCAAGGTGCAGCAGTACCCCTTCAGCGTGGAGGCGGCCAACCGCATGCTGGACGAGGCCGGGTATGCCCGCAGCGGTTCCGGACCGCGCTCGGGGCCCGGCGGCCAGCCCCTGCGCTTCGGCCTGCTGGTGGGCAACGATCCCGTCCCCCCGGTGACCGACCTGGTGGTGCGGGCCCTGCAGGCCGTCGGTGTGGAGTTGACGCCCCAGGCCGTCGACCGTCCCACCCGTGACGCCCGCACCACCAGCGGCGACTACGAGCTGGCCATCACCAACTACGGCGGCCTGGGCGGAGACCCGGACTACCTGCGCCAGGTGTACTCCTCCAAGGTCCCCAAGCGCTTCCAGAGCGCCCAAGGCTACGCCAATCCCGAGTTCGACGACCTGGCCCAACGCCAGCTGGTCGCCCTCGACGACGCCGAGCGCCGGCGCCTGCTCGACCGAATGCAGGAGATCGTGGCCACCGACGTCCCCCTGCTGCCCTTGTACTTCCCCACCCTGTTCCACATCTTCCGCACGGAGGTGTTCGACCAGTGGTACTTCACCCCGGGCGGCTTCGCCGGCGGGATCCCCACCGTGTTCAACAAGCAGGCGTTTATCACCGGACTCAAGACGGGCACCGAGGTGCGCCCCATCAAGGAGTGAGCTACCCGCGGCTGGATGACGGGCGCTCTCGCCTTCTGGCGCCAATGAGCGTCGGGATCCGATAGTGGTTGACGCCAGAACGGTGAGGTGCGAGCGGGCGATGGGGCCGGTCTCCGCTACCGGGTGGCCAGCAGCAGCGACTCCCGGGGGTGGGCGTCGTCGGCGATCTCGACCTTCCCGAAGCCGGCCTCGCCCAGCCAGGCCCGGTAGTCGTCCTCGGCGTGGGTGTCGGCGCCGGAGGCGGCCATGAGCATCTGCACGGCGAAGATGGGAGCCATCGGGTCGCGGCCCCGGAGGTAGGTGAGGATGGCCAGGGCGCCTTCGGGAGCCAGGACGGTTGCGGCCCGGCGGAACAGCGCCCGGTTGCCTTCGGCGCCGTAGGTGTGGGTGACGCCGGCGCACAGCACCAGGTCGAAGGGACCGGCGGGGAGGGCCTCGAAGAAGTCGCCGGCGTGGAGGACGATGTCGGCTTGCTCCAACCGGGGTCGGACGATGTCGATGACCCCAGGCCGGTCGACCATGGTGACCTCGACCTGGCGGCGGGCCAGCTCCAGGCCGTACTCGCCGTGGCCGCCGCCGAGCTCCAGTGCCCGGCGGATTTCGGGATACCGGGTCAGGCAGGCATCGACGATGGCCGGGGCAGCATGGCGGGCACGCACGGCCAAGGCCTCCAGCCACAAATCGGTCCAGGGAGGCAGCTTGCGCTCTGGGGGCGGGCCGACTCCTCGCAATCGGTCGTCGATGCCGGCGCTCCAAGCCCGGATGGCCCGGGCGTGGTGGCGAAGCGCCGCCGACGCTTCGTGGCTGGGCCAGCCGGTGCCGGGGGCGAAACGGCCGGCGCCGTCACTGGCGACCACGTCCCACACCGCCAGCTCCTCGAGGACGACCCGTACCGTGTGCCCGTCGAGGCCGAGGTCGGCAGCCAGCTCGGCCGGGGTCGCCGGCGAGGCGGCGAGCCGAGCGAGGAGGCCGGCCTGGGCGGCGGCGTCGTGGACCACCACCATCCTCCAGTCGCACACCTCATCCGGCGGAGCCAGAAACGACAGTTCCTCCAGCGACGGCGGCACCGGTTCGGATCTGTTCACGACGCCGAGCCTCGCCACCAGACCGTCACGAAGTGTCGAAGGGGCGCGTCGTGGTCGGGGAGGAGGAGGGCGTCGATCTCGGCGTCACGCTCAGGCCCGACGCACAACCGGCGCCGGGCGAAGGCCACCAGGTCCCTGCGCTCGAGGTGGTCGAACAGCGACCGGCGCTCGAACTCCTCGGAGCGGACCGTGAGGCCCGTCTCCTCCAGCACAGCGATCGCATCGGCGGCGGTGGGCGTGGTTGGACGCTCCACGCCGTGGAGGGCCAGCCAGGCGTGGTTGAGTGCAACCATGGGGTGCTGGGCGTTGAGCTCGAGGACCACTCGACCTCTGGCGTGGTCGGTGAGTGCCGCGGCGAAGGGCGCCAGGTCGGCTACGTTGTAGGCCACGTTGTGGCAGACGACCACATCGGCGACCTCGACCCCGGCGGCCCCGACTTCGCCAGCGACGTCAGGCCAGGAACCTTGGACTTCCCGGTGGGAGACACCCCGCTTCTCGGCGCCTGCAGCGAAGGCCTCCAGCATGGCCGGGCTCTGGTCGACGGCGGTCAGCTGGACAGCGGGAGGGCACAGAGCCAAGCTGGCGGCACCCCCACCGGCGCCTACGTCGAGCACCGAACCTCCAGGGGGAAGCGCTTCGAGGGCGGCTCGTCTCGAAGGATTGGTGGGCTCGTCCTCGCCCAAGGCCACCTCCGCAGCCAAGCGGAAGAGTGCGGGGGGGAAGTGCCACGGCGGCTCGGGGGCGGCATCGAGGATGTCCTGAGGGATGGCCCACGCCGCCAGGGCATCAGCCCACCGGGCTGCCGCGCTCATGACGCTGCCGCCCGGGTACAAGCTGCCCGTACCGCACCGGCCAGGGGGCTGAGGGCGAACCAGCCGGGAAAGGACCGCCGCAGCGCGGCTCGGCCCCGAAGTCGTATGCGCTCGTCGGCCAGGGCGCTCTTCAGCTCCACCCGCCCGAACCACACCTCGTGGAGCGCGGCCAGATCAGCGGTGATCACGAGGTCGATCTCGAAGCCTGGCTCCTGGAGGCACACCGACGCATCGCCGGGTTCGAGGACCAGCCAGTAGTGGCTGGGAGCGGCCCCGGTGAAGTCGAACTGGAGCACCGTGCGAACGGCGGGGATGGCCTCGTGGTTGACCCTCCCCCGCATCCACCACAGCAAGAGGATGGGGTCGAGCTCGTCGGGCTCGGGTTGGCGGAAGGCCCAGCGGGCGCCCCACTCACCGAGCCCAACCACGAGCGGCGTGAGATCGACGCCTGCCGCAGTGAGGTGGTAGGAGGTGGAGCGAGACGTCTCCTGCGTTCGCCGTTCGATCAGCCCCACCCGGCTCAGCGCCTGGAGCCGCTGGCTGAGCAGGGACCGGGAGATGCGGGGGAGGCCCCGTTCGATGTCGTTGAACCGGTGGGAACCCATGATGAGCTCTCGCAGGATGAGGATCGTCCAGCGGTCGCCGAGGATCTCGGCTGACTTGGCCAGCGGACAGTATTGACCGTAGGAACGCATCACCACCACTGTCGCGCGGTTCGTCGATGAGGTACAGGACTTGTACTTCACGGCCCTCGGCCCGATCCCTACCGTTCCCTTCGTGATGAACCGACGATCCTTCCTTCTCGCCAGCTTCGGGGCCACCGGGGCGTTGGTGCTGGGCGCCTGCAGTGACACCGACGACACGACGACCGCGCCGAACGGCAGCGTTGCACCAGGAGAGGGCACGTCCGGTCTGGCACCTGCGCCCCGCCCGACACTGCGCTACGGCGTTGGACCGCCGCCCGACCAGGGCTTCCCCTCGCCCTTCGCCTACGTGCGGGGCGGTGGGTACGTGCAGATGAGCCTGATCTACGACACCCTCTTGTGGAACGACTCCCGAGGTGAGGTCATGCCTTGGCTGGCCCGGAGCTTCAAACCGTCCGACGACGGCCTCACCTATACGTTCGAGCTGCGCGACGACGTCAGCTGGCAGGATGGGCGGCCTCTCACCCCTGACGATGTGGTGTTCACCTTCGAGTACTTCGCCGGCCAGAAGCTGTCGCCACAGGTCATCGTCCAGCCCTCCCAACAGGGCGGGGTCAAGGAGGTGGTCGCCACCGGGGGCCAGGACATCGAGTTCCGCCTCGGTCGTCCCGACACCACCTTCCTCGAGTTCGTGGCTGCGGCGGTGCCCATCGTCCCCCGCCACGTCTGGGAGTCCATCCCCGATGCCGGCAAGGCCATGGACCCTGGTGTTCTCGTTGGCTCCGGGCCCTACCGGCTCGACTCCTACGGGCCGGGTGAGGGCAGCTACCTCTACGTGGCCAACGACGACTACTTCCTCGGTCGACCGTTCGTCGAGCGCATCGAGAACCCGCCTGTCGGCGACGCAATCACCGCCCTGCTCGCCGGCGAGCTCGATGCCGCCAGCGCCCCGTTCAACGGCGTCCGACCCGAGGCCGTGGCCCCGTTCCGGACCGACCCCGCCTTCGGGATCCTCGACGGGGCGCCCGGCGCCTCCCAGCTTGGCCTGTACTGGAACCTGGCCAAGGGCGGGCCCCTGGCCGACGCCCGGTTCCGCCAGGCCTGTGCCAAGGCCATCGACCGGGCTGACCTAGTAGAGCGCCTGTTCGGAGGTAACGGCACGCCGGGGAACCCGGGGTGGATCCCGCCGGGGGACCCTGCTCACGTCGAGGTGGAGCAGTACCCCTTCGACCTGGCCGCCGCCAACCAGATGCTCGACGACGCCGGGTATGCCCGCAGCGGGCAGGGGGCCCGCCAGCGCCCTGACGGCGGTCCTCTACGGTTCAGCCTGTTGGTTTCCAACGCCCCCGTCCCCCCGGCCACCGAGCTCATCGTCAGGGCGCTGGGCGCCATCGGCGTCGAGCTGGTGCCCGAGGCCCTCGACACGCCCAGTTTCAACCAGCGAGTGCTGGCCGGGGACACCGAGATGTCGCTCATCGGCTCGGGCGGGATGAACGGCTACCCCGACTACCTGCGCCGGGTCTACGCCTCGACTACAAAGCTGACCCAGCACGCCCAGGGGTACGTGAACCCAGAGGTCGACCGCCTTTGCCAGGAGCAACTGACCACCCTGGACGAGGGCGAGCGCATGGGTCAGATCGCCCAGATCCAGAGGCTTGTAGCCGACGACCTGCCCCTGCTGCCGCTGTTCTATCCGACGCCGTTCTACATCTTCCGCAGGGCTGTCTTCGACCAGTGGTACTACACGCCGGGCGGGTTGGGCGGGAACATCCCCACCGCCACCAACAAGCAGGTGTTCATCACCGGTGTCCAGACGGGGACCGAGATCCGTCCCATCGCCGAGTGACGACATGGGAGGAGCGGACCTTTCTCGCCCCACCCGGGAGGGTGAGCGACTGGAGGATGGCGCTGCTCTACGACGCCGCCGTTGACGTCGGGCTGCTGGCGGGCCTGCCCGGGCAGCCGACTGAGCTGGCCTCCCGGCTCGGTCTGGACGAGGGTGCGGTGCGGGTGGTCCTGGAAGCCCTGGCAACCTGGGACGTCGTCGATGCCGAGCAGGACGGACGCTACGTCGTCGGGCGTCATGCACCCGATGCTGACGCCGCTGCCGTGGTGCGCCACCACGGACGGGCGGTGCGCCTGTGGAGCGGGCGCATCTATGATCGCTTGCGCGGCGTCGCCGACCACGGCCACCCGCCGGACTCGAAGCAGGTAGAGCTGATGCTCGACGCCCTCGCCGTCAATGGGCGGGAGTCCGCCCCGGCGCCGTCGATGCCTGCCTGACCCGGGTGCCTGGCGCCCAGAGGGTGCTCGACGTCGGCGGGGGCCACGGGGAGTACGCCGTGGAGTTCGCTCGCCGAGGGCTCCGCTCAGTCATGCAGGATCGGCCCGGCGTCGTCGAACTGGCCCGGCGCAAGGGCCGTCTGTCGGCGGCGGGCGTGGAGCTGCTCGCCGGGGACTTCTTCGAGTCCCTCCCTGCCGGGCCGTTCGACCTGGTCTTCTGCGCCGGTGTCACCTACACCTACGACGCCGAGAACAACATCGAGCTCTACCGCCGGCTCAAGCCGCTGCTCGTCCCTGGCGGTGTACTGGCCCTACACACCTTCCTGCGGGGAACCGACCCCTTGGCGTCCATCTTCGCCGTGCAGATGCTCATGGCCACCGGGGCTGCCGACACCCATGGCGAGGACGACTACCGGAAGTGGCTGAGCGACACCGGCTTCCACACTGTGGACTTCAAGCGCCTCGAGCGCAGGCCGGAGTGGATGGTCCTCGCATCGCCGTGATCGGCGAAGCTCCTAGTTCCTCCTGATGCGACGATTGAAGCCATATCTATCTAACCCCGATCATTCACCAGATGATCGGGGGCACCGGTCCTGGGCTTCTGGACCGCCTGACCTTCCCCCAGGGATCCATTTCGCATTGACCGAGGCGATTCCGAGGCCATGATGACGATGGCAGG
>JBPCJK010000064.1:0-38219 GCA_051005375.1 Acidimicrobiales bacterium | reverse complement strand
CCACCACCCGTCGCTGCACCTCGTTCAGGTGCGGCAGGGTCCCCTCGAAGAATCGCGCGAGCGCCTCCGGCGTGACCTCCACACCGTCACGATACTACGCGCGGTCTAACTTGGCGGGGACCCTTAGTAGCGGACAGCAAAAGTCCTGCTCAGAGGTACTTTTGGTCACTCACGGATCCTCATCTGGCGCCCTGATAAGGATGAGGTCGCAAGTTCGATTCTTGCTAGCCCCACTGCTGAACGACCAATCACCGCCGTCGACCGGACCGGCGTTGAGAGTGGCGTTTCGAGTAGCCCGAAAAGTCCGGGTCAGCACCGTGATCGGGCCATTTAGTGCCATCAATGTCATTCAACGCCTTGAGGTGCCGAATCACCACCGGACGTGAGCGGCGGCAAGGTCGACCTGCATGCAGAGCGGCGTAGGTTCGGGTAGGGACTCTGGCATGGCTGAGCACACGTTGGACGTACGCCTCGGCGACCCAACCTTCCCTGTCCGCAGCGCAGGACCCGACGACGGTGATCCGGTCGTCTTCCTCCACGGATTTCCGCAGACATCGGCGGTGTGGTCGCCCTTCCTGGCCCGCTTCGCAGAGGTCGGCTTGCGTGCCATCGCACCTGACCAGCGGGGCTATGCGGCGACGGCCCGACCGACCGCCGTGGGCCAGTACGTCGTCGACCACCTCGTCGCCGACGTCCTCGGCATCGCCGACCGCCTCGGCGTCAAGCGCTTCCATCTCGTCGGCCACGACTGGGGAGGCATTATCGCATGGGCCCTGGCGTCGGCCCATCCCGACCGACTGTGCAGCCTGACGGCGGTGTCGACCCCGCACCCGCGTGCGTTCGTGTCGTCCCTGGGGCGCAGCTCCCAGCTGGCAAGGTCGTGGTACCTGGGGTTCTTCCAGGTCCCGCAGATCCCCGAGCGGCTCATGACCGCTCGCAACGGCGCGCTCCTCGGGCGCCTGCTCCGCCGATCGGGGCTCCCCGACGCCGAGGCTGACGCCTACGTGGACTCCATGCTCCAGCCGGGGGCGATGACCGCAGCCCTCAACTACTACCGGGCCATGCGCCCCCGACGCGCCCTCTCCATCGGGCGGATCACCGTGCCGGTGCTCTACGTGTGGAGCACGAACGACACTGCCCTGGGTCCAGTTGCGGCGCGGGCCACAGGAGACGAGGTCGACGCGCCGTATCGCTTCGAGACGCTGGACGGGGCGAGCCACTGGATCCCCGAGACTCGCGCCGACGAGCTGAGTGCGCTCATCCTCGACCACGTCCGCACCCACGCGGCACCCTCGATCGCATGAGGGCCGTACTTCCCTGGCCAGCACCCTCGTCGTCCTCGGAAGGAACGCCGGACTTCGTCGTCGCTGTCGACTTCAACTCCCGAAGGGCTCCGCCGCCTCGGCTCCGAGATCGGGGTTGTCGGTGAAGAAGCCGTCCATGCCTGCGCCAAGGAACGCCTGCACCTCGCCGACCATGTCCCCGGGAGCGTTCGGGTCGGTGCCTCGCCGGTAGTCGACCGGGAGGAAGCGGTTCTCGCGGCGGAAGGTCCAGCCGTGCACGAGCAGGCCGGCGTGGTGAGCATCGCCAATCACGGGCGACGCCTGGGCGAGCGTGCCGTCGGGGTTCCTCGGGATGAGGACGTCCTTGCAGGCGCCGATGCCGTCGGCGTAGCTGGCCACGAAGGCCAATCCCGCCGGCGTGACCAGGTCGGCGTAGGTCCGATCGTCACCGGCAGCCGCGAAGTCGGCGGGCTGGCCACCGCAGTTGACGAGTTGCACAAGGGGGAGCTGCGTCATCCCTGCCAGCTCTTGGAGGTTCGAGACCTCGAAGCTCTGGATGAACACCGCAGCTCGAGGGCCGCGGTACCGGTTGGCGTGGAGCACAGCCACGAGCTCTTCTTCCATCGACAGGCCGATGGAGTCGAAGTAGGAGGGGTGCTTGGTCTCGGGATAGATGCCGACGACGTTGCCGTCGCAGGTGCGCGACGACCGGGCGAGGTCGATCACCTCCTGCAGGGTCGGGACTTGGAACTCTCCGTCATGGGTGGCGTTCTCGGGTCGAACTTCCGGGATCCGCTCCTCCGCCCTGAGCGTCTTCAGCTCGGCCAGGGTGAAATCCTCGGTGAACCAGCCGCTCACGGCGACACCGTCGATGGTCTTGGTGCTGTGGCGACCAGCGAACTCGGGGTGCCCGGCAACGTCGGTCGTGCCGCTGATCTAGTTCTCGTGGCGGGCGACGAGCACGCCGTCGGAGGTGGACACGAGGTCGGGCTCGATGAAGTCGGCACACTGTTCGATGGCCAAGGCATAGGCGGCCAACGTGTGTTCGGGCAGGTACCCACTGGCGCCACGGTGGGCGATCACCAGGACCTCGTCCTGCTTGGGCTTGAGGCCGTTGGCCTGGGCGGGCGCGGCGCCGGCAGGGCTGGCGCCGAGAACGATGGCAGTTGCCAACACGCCGGCGAGCAGGCGGGGAAAGGGGTGCGTCGTGGCTCTCATGGATCGGACCGTATGCAGCGGTCCTTACGTTCCGGTTGCCGCCGGTGGGCGTTCGGGTCGCGGCCGGATGAACTCCTGTCCACCGAGTGCTGGGCCGCCCCTGGACACCGAACGAGCCCGCCGGCTCAGCAGGCCGCCACGGCGACGTGATGTGGGGTTCCCCCGGCGGCGGGGCGCCAGGGCCACCGCGTCGAAGCTGGCCCCACCATGGTCCACCGCCACCAGCTCGAGTCGCTCGGCCGAGATCCGCAGATCGAGGAAGTGGTGGGTGGCGTGGGATGCGGCGGTGAACCGAGCTCGACCCGTCGGGCGAAGGTGGGTGGCGGCACCGGAGATGACGTAGGTCACCCCCGCCAGCGGCTTCGAGCGCTGGTAGTCGTGCTCGTGGCCGGCGAGGACGAGGTCGACGCCGAAGCGGCGGAAGAGGGCGACGAAGGCCCGCCGGACGCGCCGCTCCGAGCCGTGCCAGCCGGCCGAGTAGGGCGGGTGGTGCAGGGCGACGACGACCCAGGTGGCGTCACTCCCTGCCAGGGTGGCGGCCAGCCACGCCCGCTGCTCGGTGCAGTCGGGACGGGTGGAGTCGAGCCCGACGAACAGAGCCTCGCCCACCGTGGTGGAGTACCACCGCCCCGGCATGCCCAGGCGTTGGGAGATCTCGTCGCCATGGCCCGATTCCACGTCGTGGTTGCCCAGCACGGCGAGCGGCCGGACGCCGGAACTCAGCAGCGGGGCGAACGGCACAAGGACGGCCCGCTCCAGCAGGGCAGGGTCGCCGTCGGGGTACACGTTGTCCCCCAGCAGGACGAGGGCGTCGAATCGGCGGTCGGCCGAGGCCCGGGCCAGGCCGGCCACGGTGAGGTCGAGCTCCGGCGACGGGTGACCGACGTCGCCCACCACCGCCACGCGCCGCCACTCGTCGCCCAACTCGGCCCCAGGCGTCGTCAACCCCGGGGCGTGTGCTGGTCGGGCCGGGCCGCCAGGCCCACCAGCACCGGGTCGTGGTCCGACGACCGGTACGGACCGGGCTCATAGAACCCTGCGGGGTTGAACTCGGTGTTGTAGTCGAGCAACGGCGCCTCGTCGGCGTTGACGTGCCAGATGTCTACCCCGGTCACCCGCCGGGCCAGCGACGCAGTGACGAGAGCGTGGTCGAGGTACCCGGCCTGGCCCTCGAACACGTAGGAGTACTGGTCGGCCTCGGCCAGGCGGGCGTCGATCAGGTCTACGTAGCCAGCGTCCTCGAGGACGTCGACGGGGTCTTCCTCGCCGTAGGAGTTGAGGTCGCCGATGATGGCCACGTCCTGGACGTGGAGGGAGTCGATCAGCGCCACCAGCGCCTCGGCCTGGCCGACCCGGTCGGCGTTGTAGCAGCCCTGACCGTCGCCCTGATCGGCGCTGGCGCCCGTCGCCCCGCCGCAGCCCTTGGACTTGAAGTGGTTCACCACCACCAGGAACGGCTTGCCCCCCTCTGCCGGGCGGAAGTGCTGCGCCAGCGGGAGCCGGGCGTTGGCGAAGGCGTCGTCCTGGCTGGTGGTCGCCTCGCCCATGGGCACGACCTCGCCGGGCTGGTAGATCATCGCCACCTTGATGGCGTCGGTGCCGAACAGCCCCCCGCCGGTGTCGGGCTCCTCGATCGCCACATAACGTGCCTCGCCGGCGGCGGCGTTGAGGGCGGACACCAAGTCGTCGAGGGCGGCGTCATCGGCATCGTTCTCGATTTCCATCAGCCCCACCACTTCGGCGTCGAGCTTGACGATGGCGGCCACGATCTTGGCTCGTTGTCGTTCAAGCTCCTCGGCGCTGTCGGCACCCCGAGGGTCGTGGCCGCCGTCGGTGACCGCACCGGGCTGGTCGATGGTCGTGAAGTAGTTGAGGACGTTGAAGCTCGCCACCTCCACGTCGCCGCCGACGCCGTCGGGCGCCGCCGGCCGGGGGTTGGTGCGGGTGACCATCGGTTCCTCGGTCGGCTGCAACCGCCAGGCGTCGAAGCCGTAGCTCAGCACGCCCACCACGTTGGTCACGGTGTCGCCGAGGCGGATCACCTCTCCGCCGACGTCGGGAACCTCGGCGGGGTTCTGCACGGTGCTGGCGTCGTCGATGATCAGACGGCGCTGGTCGTTCTGGACCTGCTCGGCGGCGTCATCGCCACCGTCGTTGGTGGGTTGGAACAGCCGGCCGTCGGACGACACGACCAGCTCGCCGAAGCGGGCGAGCGTGTAGGTCTCGGTCGCGGTGAGCGGCTCGGTGAAGGTGAGAAGCATGCCCTCGAGACGCTCCCGCTGGCCGTCGTCGGCCGGCAGGTCGAGGACCGTCGGCGCCGGCACCTCGGTGTCGCCGCAGTCGCCGATGGCGGTCACGCCGGTGATCTCGGTGAGGCCGAAGTACTCGTCGACCTCGCCGGTGACCCGGACCACGTCGCCCTCGACGACCGCGGGGGCGCCGGGGTCGAAAGCGAAGATCCCGTCGGAAGTGGCATCGTCACCGTCACCATCGGCGTCCTGGAGGAAGACACCGCTGAGCTGGCCGGGTTCCTGGAAGTCACCGACCACAACGCCCTCGACCGTGACCGTCTGGCCCTCGAGCGGGCTGGTGGTGCCGGCCCCCTGCACGGCGCCGATCTCGTGGGAGACAGGCGTCTCGCAGGCATCCGGTTCCGGTTCCGGCTCGGGCTCTCCTGCGCCACCGCCCGGCTGGCCGAGCCCGTCGAAGGTGTCCTGGGGGAAGCCGTCCCACTGCGCGGCCGGGTCGAAGGCGTCAGTGGCGTCGGCATCCGGGCCGGCCCCGGCCTTGCGGCGCAGTGTGTTGTCGGCCGTGCTCGTGTCGCCGGTGCCCCACTGGCTGCCCGGGTCGACGCCGATCTGGCCGATCGAGTCCACCACCGCGCCCTGGCGCACCAGCACCACGGCGTCGTCGCCGTTGAACCAGCCCGAACCGTTGGTCTGGTCGGCCTGGGCGAGGACCGTCGGGTTGGCCGAGGCTTGGGCGAGGACGAAGGCGTCGCCGGGCGCCACCGTCCCGGTGAGGTCGATGGTGAGGCCGGCGATCCCGCTGCCGTTGAAGTACATCTGCACGGCGTAGCCGGAGGCGGCGAGGTCCACGGGTGCGGACGTCGGGTTGGTCAGCTCGAGGGCCTTGTTGTTCGAGCTGCCCTCCACGTACTCGGAGGCGAACAGCTCAGTCGGGGCGGCGCCGGCCGGTGGGGCCGAGGTCACGACGGGCAGGGACACGGCCACCACGAGGGCGGCGAGCAAGCGGCGCATCAACGGCTCCAGGGTCGGGAAGGGGTGGGACGGGTCAAGGTGCGGGCGCAAGTCGGCGGCGGCCGACGTGAGTTGTGACGGACGAAGCGGCCAGGGCCACGGCGTCATCCACTTACCTCTGGTTCGAGTTCGACCCGGTGAAGCACGTCGCCGGCGACGTCCATCAGTCGGACGGTCATGACCTGGCTCCGACCGTCGATCACCACGTGGCCGAAGAACTGCAACCCGTCGGTCGGCGGCTGGTTGGGGCGATCGGCCGCCCGCTGGAAGCGGACCTCGGGCCCGAAGGTCGGGTCGAGGGTGTTGGGCCCGAACGTGCCGGCGTTGAGTGGGCCGGACACGAACTCCCAGAACGGGGTGAAGTCACTGAACGTGGCCCGGGCCGGGTCGTAGTGGTGGGCGGCGGTGTAGTGGACGTCGGCGGTGAACCACACCACGTTGCGGACGCGGTCAGCCTTGATCGACGACAGCAGCCGGGCGATCTCGAGCTCGCGGCCGAGCGCTCCAGGGCGCCCCTGGGCGATGCCCTCCTGGCTGGGGCCGTCAGGCACGATCAGCCCGATCGGGAGGTCGGAGGCGATGGCCTTCCACGTCGCCTTCGAGCCGCGCAGCTCCTGCTGCAGCCAGGCGAGCTGGGCCTCTCCGAGGATTTCGGTGACCTCACTCGCCCTGGCCTGGTCGTTGGCGGTGTTGGGCCCACGGTAGGTGCGCAGGTCGATAAGGAACACGTCCAGCGACGGTCCGTATGAGACCCTGCGGTAGATCCGGCCCGGCTCCTGGGAGGTTTCGCCGACCGGGAAGTACTCGTGGAAAGCCTGGTTGGCCCGCGCCGCCAGCACGTCGACGTCAGTGACGGTGTAACGGGGATCGTCGAGGATCTCGCCGGGGTACCAGTTGTTGGCCGTCTCGTGGTCATCCCACTGGGCGAGCACCGGCACTTCGGCGTTGAAGCGTCGGACGTTGTGGTCGAGGAGGTTGTAGCGGAAGTTGCCCCGGAACTCGGCCAACGTTTCGGCCACCTTGGACTTCTCGAGCGTGACGACGTTGTGCCAGGTGCCACCGTCGGGGAGTGCGACGGTCTCGGCGAGTGGGCCGTCGGCATAGATGGTGTCGCCCGAGTGGATGAACAGGTCAGGGCTGAGCTGGCGCATGGTCTCGTAGGTGCGCATCCCGCCGGCATCGGGATTGATCCCCCACCCCTGGCCGGCGGTGTCACCCGACCACAGGAAGGAGACGTCCCGGCGAGAGGTGGGCGCCGACCGGAAGTGGCCTACGACTGGCTCGCTGGTCAACGCCTCGTCGTTGCGGTCGGCGAAACGCACCCGGTAGAACACGTCCCGGCCGCCGGCCAGGCCGTGGAGCCGGAGTTGGGCGGTGAAGTCACGGGATTCGTCGGTGAACGGCCCTTGCAAACTTCGGGCGCCCGAGAACGATGGCGACTCTGCCAGCTCGACCAACATCCGGGCCGGCCGGTCGGCCCGGGCCCACACCACCGCAGAGCGGTCGGTGACATCGCCGCTCTGCACGCCGTGGGTCACCGACGGTCGGCCCGAACGGACCATTGCGAAGACGGGCTTGACGAACGAGGGAGCCGTTACCACCACGAATCCGGTGGCCCCGGCCCCCACCGTTGCCTTGAGGAACTTTCGGCGGTCGAAGGGTCTGTCGTTCTCCCCGGGCACGGCGCCTCCTGGTCCATCTCGACGATCAGTTCGTCTGGACGGAACCTAGGAGGGCAACCTGTCCTCGAAGCGTCCCTCGGATGAAGGGTGAGGGAACAGTTTGTTGGTGGTGGGTGGCCTCAAGTCAGCCCGGCACTCAGGATGTGCAGGATGAGCAGGGTGGCAACGTCGACGCTTGTCTTTGCCCACGAAAGCACCAGCCAGCTGGTCGCGTCGCGGTCCACCACCACCGTCCCAGCGACTGGAATGGTGGTGGCGATGCCGTCCGAGCCGGTCGCCAGGAGTGACCGGCGGAAGCCACCTGGCCCGGCCGGCCGACCGCGAGGAGCGAACCGCTGATGTCGCCCACGACCATGTTCTCCGACGCTCTGGCTCCCACCAAGACCGTCGTGCTCGACACATCGGTCCTTGTCGCCGATCCCGGCGCCATCCACCAGTTCGAAGGATGTGCGCTCAGGATCCCGCTCACCGTCATCGAGGAGCTCGACGGTCTGAAGGCGCGTCCTGATGGCGTGGGCCAGACCGCTCGCGAGGCGCTGCGGGGGGTGGAAGCCCTGCGGGTCAGCGCCGGGGGGTCGTTGGTCGACCCGCTCAAGCTGGCACACGGCGGCACATTGGCCATAGTGCTCAACGGGGTGAACCACGCCCTGCTCGCAGAGCACTACCTCGATCCCGCTCAATCCGGCAACCGCATCATCGGTGCCGCCCTCGGCCTCCAGCGCGATGGCGCCCACGTCGAGGTGGTGTCAAACGACGCCGCCTTGCGGATCAAGGCCGCCCACGTCGGCCTGGCGGCCAAGGAGTACGTGCCGTTGCCGGCCTACGGCCGCCACCTCGACTCGCCGGGGTGGCACACCCTGGAGGGGCTGGACGGGGCCCTGATCGACGCGCTGTTCGCCGACCGCAGCGTGGAGGTCGCCGATGTCGCCGGCGCCGACGAGCTCCATGAGAACGAGTTCGGCGTGCTGCGCGCCGGCCATCAGTCGGCGCTGGTCAGGCGCCGAGGCCAGCGCCTGTGCCTGTTGCGCCAGCACCTCGAAGCGTTCGACCTCAAGGCCCGCAACATCGAGCAGCGCTTCGCCCTCGACCTGCTGCTCGACCCCGAGGTCGCCGTGGTCGCCCTCGATGGGCCCGCCGGCACTGGCAAGACCCTCCTGGCCATCGCTGCTGGTCTGGAGCAGGTGTGGAACAACCCCGCCGAGCGTGGCTATGAGCGGTTGGCGATCTACCGCCCCCTGGTCGCGGTCGGCCGCCAAGAGCTTGGCTACCTCCCAGGCACCAGGGAGGAGAAGCTCGACCCATGGATGGGGGCGATCCACGACGCCGTGGTGGCCATGAGCGACGGTCGGCGCAAGGGCGCAGCCGACGAGACCATCACCCAGATCTCCTCCGAGGGCCGGCTCACCATGGACTCGGTGGCCTACCTTCGGGGCCGATCGCTCCACAGCACCTGGGTCCTCCTCGACGAGGCCCAGAACCTCGAGCCCAGCCTGGCCAAGACGGTGCTCACCCGAGCGGCAGAGGGAACCAAGGTGGTGTTCACCGGCGACACCAGCCAGATCGACGCACCGTTCCTCTCCGCCCACAACAACGCCATGTCGGTCCTGACCGCCGCTCTGGGCGGTGGGCGGGGCGGCCGCCTCTTCGGCCACATCCGCCTGACCCAGGGCGAGCGCAGCCCACTGGCGACCATGGCCGCCACCCTGCTGTGACGCCACCTGGCGAGAGCACACCCGCGGCGGACGAGGGACGTGCGGGGCCGTTGTGCAGACCTGCCCTCGGGGCCTGAGCGGCGAGGAGGGGCGGTCGCAGGTTGTTGTGCAGGCGCCCCCCTCACGCATGTCGTGACGTTGGCGGGTCGATGAGCGTCGGCCCTGGAGGGAGATCCGTGCCGTAGATGTCATCGAAGTGCTCAAGAGGCTCGATTGCCACGGCCTGAGCATGGCGGTTCATGACCACCGTGAAGTGGTCGAAGAAGCCGATCTGGCCCAGGATCAAGAGCCATGGCGGCGCTTCCCAGTTCTTGAAGAAGCCGACCTCGGCCGTCCAGCTGAGGGAGTGCTCGTCGTCACAGGGTGCCCGCCAGGGTCATAGGCGGGGGGACAGAGGCGAACGGTCGTCTCAACCAGCCGGATACTTCTTGGCTTGCCACCCACCTGCACCCGTGTCGGTGCCCAATTCCAAGTCGATGCCCGCCTCCATCGCCATCCAAGGTGCGGCCAGGGTGTAGTCAGAGCCGGAGTCGAAGAGTGCGAAGACCTTCTGGCCTTGGCCCAAGGGGCCCACGAGCCGGGCCTCGGCCGCCGGGCGCATGAGCGTGCGGCCCAATGGGTGTTGGTCTGAGTTCTTCTCGATGACGTAGGGAAACCGCCAGGGGAAGTCTGGCCGGGCCACGGGCGGGGCGTCAGCCGAGTCCGACGAGCTCCGGTTCCCCCACTTCGGGCGCCCGGATGATTGTCGCGTCGGTGATGTCCCTCTCGTGAAGCGCCTGGACGAGCGCGTAGGGCGTGTCCCGAACCTCGACCATCTCCCCCTGGCGGAGAGCCACCCACTTGCCCGGGCAGTTGCGGAGCGCCTCGCTGAGGTCCACGGGCTCCATGCCGCGGGGTTCCCGGTAGGGGCTCATAGCACAAGCGTACCCCCGGGAGGCCAAGCCCCACTTCCGTCTCAATCCGGCCAACTTTCGGTGCCACTTCGAGAACATGTGCACATGGTAGGAAACTTCCTACGCTGTGGTGGTGGATGGCCCCGGCATGCTCCCGAGCGGCCCGCGCAAGGTCACGCCCAAGAACCAGGTGAGCATCCCCGGCGAGTTGCTCGATGCCATCGGTGCCGAGGTCGGCGACGAAGTGTTCTTCGTGCTGAATCCGGACCGCCCGGGAACCATCCTCATCCTGCCCCGAGCCCTCATGGCCGAGATCTTCCGGAAGGGGTGGACGGCGGCGTCCTGACCCCCGCGTGCGATGCTCCTCGACCACGTCCGCACCCCCACCGGCAGCCTCGATCGCATCCCCGCCGTACCCTGAGCCGATGATCCTGGTGGACCTCGAACGGGTGAGCGCCCGGCGCCCCGATCGAGTGTTGTTCGAGGACCTCTCGGTGACGATAGGGAGCGGCGACCGCCTCGGAGTGGTGGGCCGCAACGGGTCAGGCAAATCGACGCTGTTGCGGCTGCTCGCCGGTGAGTCAGCACCGGAGGACGGCGTGGTCCGCCTCGGCCGGAGCACCCGCGTGGGTTTCCTCGACCAGCGTACGACGCTTCCGGCGGGGACGGTGGGCCAGGCGGTGGGAAGCGGCTGGGAGGCGGCCGCCATCCTCGACCGGGTGGGAATGGGCCACCAGGCCGGCGCCGACGTCGCCACGTTGTCGGGCGGTCAGGCCAAACGAGTGGCTCTTGCCTGCGTCCTCGTCCACGAGGTCGACCTGCTGGTGCTCGACGAACCGACCAACCACCTCGACCTCGATGCCGTGGCTTGGCTGGAGGACCGTCTAGCCGCTTTTCGAGGCGGGCTGGTCCTCGTGACCCATGACCGTCACGTCCTCGACCGGGTCACCACCAGGATGCTCGAGCTCGATGGCGGCAACGGTCACATCCACGACGGCGGCTATGCCGCCTACCTGGCGGCACGGAGCGAGCGTGACGAGCGGGAGGCGAGGGTGGAGTCTTCGCGTCGGAACCTGGCCCGGGCCGAGTTGGCGTGGCTGCGGAGAGGAGCGCCGGCACGGACCCGCAAGCCGAAGGCCCGCATCGCCGCCACCACCGCCACCCTGCAAGGTCCGGCGCCCGTTCAGGACCGGCCCACCAGCCTTGACCTCAGCGCCGCCGGGCGGGGCGCCTCCAGTCCTCGCCTCGGCGACAGGGTCATCATCCTCGACGCCGTCGGTCACCGCTTCGACGGCCATGACTGGCTGTTTGGGAACCTCGAGCTCGACCTCGGGCCCGACGCCCGCCTGGGCGTGGTCGGCCCGAACGGATCGGGGAAGTCGACCCTGCTCGACATCCTCGCCCGCCGCGTCGAACCTGCGGCCGGCTGCGTCCGCACCGGCCCCACCGTGCGGCTCGGTTACTACCGACAGGTCGAGGACGAGCTCGATGCCGGCCAGCGGGTACGCGACGCGGTGGCCGGACCGGCAGGCCAGCCAAACTGGGAACAGGTCCGGCTCATGGAGCGGTTCTGGTTCGACACCGACGCCCAGTGGGCGCCGATCGGCACGCTGTCGGGAGGCGAACGACGGCGACTGCAGCTTCTCCTCGTCCTGGCAAAGCTGCCCAACGTGCTGCTGCTCGACGAGCCCACCAACGATCTCGACCTCGACACCCTGCGGGCCCTCGAGGACCACCTAGAGGCATGGCCCGGCGCTCTGGTGGTGGTCAGCCACGACCGCGCCCTATTGGAGCGAACCATCGACGACGTTCTCGTGCTCGACGGAAACGGCGGTTCAGCGATGGCGCCGGGAGGCTACGCCGGCTACCAGGCGGAGCGGGCACGACCCCGGGCCAAGTTGGAGGCGACGCAGTCGGCCGGCCCTCCCGGCGGACGACTTCCCCGACCAGGGCTGTCCACCTCCGCCCAGACTACAGCCGCCCGAGGGGTGAAGGTCGCCAAACCGCGATCGGCGAGCACCCTGCGCCGGCTCATCGAGCAGGCGGAGCGGGACATGGCCGAGGTCACCCGCACCCGTGACCGCCTGGCTGCCCAGCTCGCCGCCGCCGGTAGCGATCATGTGGCCACGGCAGCGGCGGCCCATGAGCTGGCCGAGGCGGAGGCCCGCCTGGTTGCCGCAGAGAACCGGTGGATCGGCCTTTCAGAGGAGCTGGGCGCCTGAGGGCCCGCGCCGGCCGTTTCCAGTGACCAACACACGTACGGAGTCCGTCCGTTCGGGCCGCTCCATGGCCCGAATGGCAGCGACGACCGTCAGCCTTCTCTAGCCTGGACCCGGTCATGCCTCGTCCCCAGATCGTCATCGAGAACCCGATCCTGAACCGGCCCTACGACGCGCCGGAGCGCCACTTCCGCTTCGACGACGAGGGCATCACCGACAACGTGGTCGGCGGTCGGCGCCCGTCGTCGTACTTCATCCCGATCCCCAAGGCGAAGAAGAATGGTGGCCAGCTCGTCTTCGACGAGTGGACCGGCGACCGCATCGAGGAGAACCGGCTCATCAACCAGATCCGTGACCGGGTGGCCCGGTGGCGGGAGCTCGGCTGGCCTGCGGTTACGCCCACGACCCGGGCGCTGCTGGAGTACTGGACCGACGCCGAGCGGGAGCGGCCGCTGTTCTTCTGCCAGATCGAGGCCCTGGAGACGGCGATCTACCTCACCGAGGCGGCCAAGAAGCTCGGCGATCCGTGGATCGAGAACGAGCTGCGCACCTTCGCAGAGGACGCCAACCCGGGCCTGTTCCGGGTCGCCCACAAGATGGCCACCGGCACCGGCAAGACCGTGGTCATGGCCATGCTCATCGCCTGGCACACCCTCAACAAGGTGGCCAACTCCAAGGACGGCCGCTTCGGCGACGCCTTCTTGGTCGTGGCCCCCGGCATCACCATCCGAGACCGCCTGCGGGTGCTGCTGCCGTCGGACCCGCAGAACTACTACCGCCAGCGCGACATCATCCCCGCCGACCGGCTCGGCGACCTCGGCCGGGCCAAGATCCTCATCACCAACTTCCACGCCTTTCAACTACGAGAAAAAGTGAAAGCGCCCAAGCTCACCAAGGAGCTGGCCGGCCAGCGCCCGGGCACCTTCACCGAGACGCCCGAGGAGATGGTGCGCCGGGTCACCCGGGAGCTGGGCACCAAGCGCAACATCGTGGTGATCAACGACGAGGCGCACCACTGCTACCGGCGCCGGGTCGGCGACGACGGCACCGAGCTGGCGCCGCTCAGCGGCGAGGACAAGCGGGAGGCGGCCCGCCGCGACGAGGAAGCACGGGTGTGGGTCACGGGCCTGCAGGCGGTGGCGGCCAAGACCGGCGTCCGGGTCGTCTACGACCTGTCGGCGACGCCCTTCTACCTGCGGGGCTCGGGTTGGCCCGAGGGGACGCTGTTCCAGTGGGTCGTGTCGGACTTCTCGCTCATCGACGCCATCGAGGCCGGGCTGGTGAAGATCCCCCGGGTCCCGGTGGACGACAACGCCGCCCAGTCCGAAGGGCTGCCCACCTACCGGGGGCTGTGGCCGCGCATCCGCGACGACCTGCCCAAGAAGGGTCGTAAGACCGACGCCGTCGACGGGCGGGAGCCGAACCTCCCCGGCCCGCTGGAAGGCGCGCTACAGAGCCTGTACGGCAACTACGAGAAGTCGTTCCGGCGTTGGCAGGAGACCGCCGCCGACCTCGACGGCTCCACGCCTCCGGTGTTCATCGTCGTGTGCAACAACACCAACGTCTCCAAGCTGGTGTTCGACTACGTGGCCGGTTGGGCCAAGGCGCTGGCCGACGGCGGGAGCGTGGTCGTCCCCGGCAAGCTCGCGCTGTTCTCCAACGAGGAGGCCGGCCGGTGGTCGTCGCGTCCGAAGACCGTCCTGGTGGACTCCACCCAGCTCGAGTCGGGCGACGCCATGAGCGCCGAGTTCAAAGCGGCGGCCGCCGTGGAGATCGAGGAGTTCAAGCACGAGCACGTCGACGTCACCCGCCAGCCCGAGCAGATCAAGGCGTTCCGCGACACTTGGGAGCTCGGCATCCACTCCTACCTCGCCTACCTCCGTGACCGCCTGACGGTCGCACGGGAGCTGCTCACCGAGTCGGGTTCCTGCTTCGTGCAGATCGGCGACGAGAACGTCCACCTGGTGCGAAGCGTGATGGACGAGGTGTTCGGGAGTGAGAACTTCGTAGCTCAGATAGCGATCAAGACGACGAGCGGCGCCGGGAGTCCTTCGGGCGGGACGGTGACTCTCGCGCATGTCCACGACTACCTCCTCTGGTACGCACGGGACGTGGGCCAACTCAAGTACCGCCAGCTCTACCTGCGAAAGGAGATCGGTGACGCCGGCGCCGAGCTGTACCGGCGAGTGCACCACCCGGTTGATGGTGATCGGCCGGCGACCGTCGGGGAGCTACGTGATCCAGCACTTCTCCCGACGGGTGCCCGATTGTTTCGCCCAGACAACCTGACCAGCCAGAGCTCACCAGAGAGCGCACAGTTTCCCGTTGAGATCGAGGGAAGGACGATTCGGCCTGGTCGGGGTGGATGGAAGACTAACAAGAACGGGATGGAACGACTCCGCCTCGCCGGACGCCTCTTCGTCACGCGCAATGCCACCCTGCAGTACGTGCGCTTCCTTGACGACTTCGCCGCCTTACCCTTGAACAACATATGGACTGATGTCGGAACGGGATCATTTACGGAAGCCAAGACATACATTGTTCAGACCAACACGAAGGTCATCCAACGCTGCATGCTGATGACTACCGATCCGGGTGACCTGGTACTGGATCCCACCTGCGGGTCCGGCACCACTGCCTACGTGGCAGAGCAGTGGGGCCGGCGCTGGATCACCATCGACACCAGCCGGGTCGCGCTGGCACTCGCGCGTACCCGGTTGATGTGTGCCCGCTTCCCCTACTACCTGCTCGCTGACTCGTCCGAGGGCGCGGCCAAGGAGGCGGAGGTCACCGGCCGTCCGCCGGTCGGCAACGGGTACGGCGGCGACGTTCGCAAGGGCTTCGTCTACAAGCGGGTGCCGCACGTCACGCTCAAGTCGATCGCCCAGAACCCTGACATCGTCGAGCGCATGAGCCGGGACCAAATCGAGACCGCCATCGATCTTCATTCCGAGAGCGAGATCCTCGTCGACCAGCCCTACGCGGACGGCAAGAAGGTGCGGGTAACCGGCCGGTTCACGTCGGAGAGCCTGTCGCCCCACCGGGTGCTGGACGCCGAGCGCCCACCGCCGACAGGCACTGAGGTGGCGGCGGCAGCGGACGCGGAGTCGCCGTCGTTCGAGCAGACCATTCTTGACAACCTCCGCAAGGCCGGGGTGCACAACACCTTCAAGGGCGAGGACATCGGCTTCGACCGGCTCGACCTCTTCGCTGGGACATGGGTGCAGGCCGAGGGCGAGTTCACCGACGCCGACGGCGAGGCCCGCCGGGTGGCGGTCAGCCTCGGGCCCGAGCACGGCACCGTCGGGTCCGACCACGTCAAGGAGGCGGCCAAGGAGGCCATGCGCGGCGCCGGCTTCGACCTGCTGGTGGTGTGCGGGTTCGCCTTCGATCCCCACTCGGGCGAGACGGCTCGCGAGTTCGCCCCTACAGGGAACGGGTTCGCCGTCGCCGCCGAGGAGCGCCGTTTGGGCAGGCTCCGCGTGCTCCTGGTCCGGATGAACCCCGACCTGGCCATGGGCGGCGATCTGCTCAAGAAGACCGGTGCCGGCAACCTGTTCATGGTCTTCGGCGAGCCCGACGTCGACATCCGCTCCGCGGGCGACGAGCTCGAGGTCGAGGTGCGCGGGGTGGACGTCTACGACCCCACCACCGGCGAAGTCCGCTCCGTTCGACCGACGACATCGCCTGCTGGTTCGTCGACTCCAACTACAACGGCGAGAGCTTCTTCGTCCGCCACGCCTACTTCACCGGCGGCAACGACCCCTACGGCCAGCTCCGGCGCGCCCTGCGGGCCGACATCGACGAAAACGCATGGGCGAGCCTGTACTCGACCGTGAGCCGCCCGTTCCCGACCCCAGAGACGGGCAAGATCGCCATCAAGGTCATCAACCACTACGGTGACGAGGTCCTGCAGGTCTACGACGTCGACTCGTCCCGCTCGTTGATGTGTTCTTCGTCGTAGACACCACCCTCTATCTGGGCGAGGAACTGCGACACCAAGTCGTCGCGGCGGTACAGGAACTCGCCAAGGATCACCATGAGAGCGCATCTACCGGCCATGTCGGCAGGCGCCGCGGCTTGCCGTCGAGTTACCGCGATGCCTTGCCTGTCAGCCCGCTCTGAGGTAGCGACGGAGGGCCTGGCGAACGACGTCGGAGGCGGTGGTGTGCTCCTTTACGGCACGATCATCTAGGGCCTGGCGCAATTCGGGGTCGAGGCGTACCGGAAGAGCCTGGGCCGGGCCCGAGCCCATGGTGGGCCGACCCGGCCGGCGGCGCAGTCTGGAAACGTCCAAGCCAGCTTCGGCCTCCTGGGCCATCTGCTCCAGCACTTCGTCGGTAAGTTCGACGCCGGACCGGGATCGTCCGTAAGACCTCTTGTCAGCCATCTGCATCTCCTTGCTCCGCGAGGAACGACTGGTAGACGCGGCGCATCCGCATCGCGTGGATCACGATCTCGGTCCCGTCGTCTCGGAGCACCGACACGATCTCGAGGAGGTTCCCAGCGCGGTCGGGTCCAAGATGGAGGACCTTCCCGTCGTCTTGGTCACCCGAGACCAGGGCATGTTCGATGGCGTGATCGATGTCGACGTCGCCGATGCCGTGCTTTCGGGCCGAGGCGTAGATCTCCACGTGCGAAGTATCGTATCGCGAAACGCTTGCGGGCGCCTGCGTGAACGTCGCCGGTTACCGGCACCCGGGCGTGTCCCCAGCGGCGTTTGAGGGCAGGTTCCCCGGGCTTGCCGCCATGGCATGTACGTGGCAGAGTTGTGCCATGGCACGGGTTCGGGTCAGCACGACGGTTGACGAGTCCTTGCTGGCGCAGGCTCGTGGCATCCATACCGGCACCACCGATGCCTCGCTGCTCGACGACGCCCTTCGGGCGCTGTTGTCCCGCCACCGCAGGGCCGAGGTCGACGCCGCCTACACGGCCTACGACGACCACCCCATTGACGAGGCCGATGATTGGGGCGACCTGGCGTCGTTCCGCTCCGCGGCGGCGGCAACGTGATGACGACTCCCCACCGCGGCGAGCTGTGGTGGTGCGAGCTGCCCGACATCGGACGGCGACCGGTGCTGGTCCTGTCGCGGGACTCGGCCATCCCCCGGCTCCGCCGTACGCTCATCGCGCCGTGCACGACCACCCTTCGGGGCCTTCCGAGCGAGGTCGTCCTGGAGCCGGCCGACGATCCCGTGCCTCGACGCACTGCCATAAACCTTGATTCCGTCGAGAGCGTGTCGATCGCCGTCCTCGTCGACCGACTTGGCTCCCTCAGTCGGGACCGGATGAGCGAGGTGTGCGCAGCCCTCGAGGTCGCCGTCGACTGCACGAACTGACCGCCCACCTTCACCGCTGCTTGTGGATGAGTCTTCCGCGGAAGACTGATCCACAGCTTGTGCACAGGTAGGTCCTTCGGACCGATGGACCGCGGCCGCCCATCCGGCGCCAACACGGGACCGCCTGGTAGCTTGCGAAAGGTCGCCTGTGGACTAGGAACGCCACAGGTCATGGGGGCCTTGGTCGCTCAGGCGCAAGTTCGATTCTTGCCCGCCCCACCTATGAGCATGTTCCGACGCGCCCTTCTCGCCCTCGGTGTCTCCGGCGTGGTGGCCGCCGTCCTGCGCCTGCGGGGCACCGGCGGGGTCCCTCCCCAGAAGGGCGGCTGGCGGGAGCTGACCGGCCCCGACTTCCGCTAAGTCCCACGACGGTGGACGTTGCGGTGTTGGGAGCCGGAGCTGTTGGCGCCAACGTGGTCCGCCAGTTGGCCTCGTCGTCCCAGGTGGCCACCGTCGCCCTCGCCGACGACGACGACCGAGCCAGCCGGGTGGCCATCGCGGTGGCCGAGCGGGGCCGGGTTCGGGCCGTCGGCGCCGAGCGCTGGTGGCAGGGCGCAGACGTGGCCGTGCTGGCGGCGGCGGCCGGCCACCACCCGGCCATGGCCGAGCGCATCCTGACGGAGTGCGTCTCGGTGGTGTCGGTCTCCGACGACGTGGCCGACGTGCGAGGTCTGCTCGCCCTCGACGGGCAAGCCCGGGAGCGGCAGTGCTCGGTCGTGGTCGGAGCCGGCTTCGCCCCTGGGCTCAGCTGCTTGATGGCCCGCCACGCCGCCTCCGGGTTCGACCAGGTCGACGAGATCCACGTGGCCAAGACGGGAACAGCCAGCTACTCCCGGGGCCGGGCCTATCTGGAAGCGATGCGGGGCCGGTCGCTCGACTGGCGTGACGGGGTGTGGGTTCGCCGCCGGGCAGGGTCGGGTCGGGAGCTGTGCTGGTTCCCCGAGCCCGTTGGCGCCAAGGACTGCTACCGGGCGCGGGCGCCCGACGCCCTGGTGCTGGTACCGGCCTTCGCCGGAGTCGGCAGGGTCACCGCCCGGGTGAGCGCCAGCCCCGGTTACCGCCTCAGCGCCAAGTTGCCCGGCTTGGGCAGGGCTGGTCACGACGACCGCCTGGGCGCCGTGCGGGTGGAGGTCCGAGGGTATCGCGACGGGGTCTACGACGCCACCGTGCTCGGTGCCGTCGACCGCCCGGCTGTCGCCGCCGGGGCCGTCGCCGCAGTGGCGGCGGTCGCCGCCGGCACGGGTGCCTTGGCGCGACCGGGCGCCGCCGGCCTGGCCGAACTGGCCGATCCACCGTCCTTCCTCCGAGAGCTGGCCCGTCGTGGGGTGAAGGTGGCGGCCTTTGAGGGCACGGCCTCGAACGGTGCTGCCCTACAACCCGCGGTTTGCTGAACCATGGCCAAGGAGACCGTCGAGGTCGAGGTCGACGGGCGGGTCATGACGGTGACCAACCCCTCCAAGGTCTTCTTCTCGGCCCGGGGGGAGACCAAGCTCGACCTGGTCAACTACTACCTGGCGGTGGGGCAGGGGGCGCTGCGGGGAGTGCGGGAGCGGCCCACCGTCCTCAAGCGTTACCCCAACGGGGCTGAGGGCGAGTTCTTCTACCAGAAGCGGGTGCCGGCGTCACGACCCGACTGGCTGGAGACGGTCACGGTGACCTTCCCGAGCGGGCGCAGTGCCGAGGAGCTCTGCCCCACCGACGTGGCCCACCTGGCATGGGCCGCCAACGCCGGCTGCCTCGACCTCAACCCCTGGGCCGTGCGCAGGAGCGACGTCGACCATCCCGACGAGCTGCGCATCGACCTCGACCCCCAGCCCGGCGTCCCCTTCGACGCCGTGCGCAGGGTGGCCCTGGAGGCGCGCCAGGTGTTGGCCGAGCAGGGGGGCCTGGTGGGCTGGCCCAAGACCTCGGGGAGCCGGGGGATCCACGTCAACGTGCGCATCGAGCCCCGGTGGGACTTCCTGGCGGTGCGCCGTGCCGCCCTGGCCCTGGCCCGGGAGATCGAACGCCGCCTCCCCGACCTGGCCACCTCCAAGTGGTGGAAGGAGGAGCGGGGCGACCGGGTGTTCATCGACTACAACCAGAACGCCCGAGACCGCACGGTGGCGTCGGCGTACTCGGTGAGGGCCAACCCCGAAGGGCGGGTGTCGTGCCCGCTGACCTGGGACGAGGTGGCGACCGTCGACCCGGCCCAGTTGACCCTGGCCACGGTCCCGGCTCGGTACGCCGAGCGGGGCGACCTCGGTGCGGGCATCGACGAGGTGGCCTACTCGCTGGAGGCATTGCTCGACCTGGCGGCGCGCGACGAGGCCGACGGGATGGGTGACGCCCCCTGGCCCCCGAACTTCGCCAAGCAGGTCGGGGAGCCCCGTCGGGTGCAACCCAGCCGGGCTCGTCACCGATAGGCGGTGCGTCGAAGGGCGTCTCCCAACCGTTCTGGCAGCAGGAACGGTCGGAAAGGCAGCCACTGGTGCTGCCAGAACGGAGATTTAGAGGCGATGGGCCATTGCCGGTGTCACGCTCCGCCCAAGGCGTGGGCCAGCTCCTCGGGGACGGGGCGTTCGAGTTGGGCGTAGGTGCACGAGGTCGCGTCGCGGTCGTCTCGCCAGCGGACCAGGTGGGTGGCGTGGCGGAAGCGGTCGCCCTGGAGGTTGTCGTAGGACACCTCGGCCACCCGCTCGGGCCGCAGCGGCTCCCACGCCGTGCTCCGCCCGGCGTTCCAGCGGGACGCTCCTCCTGGCATCCGCTGGCCTCCGGCCGCCCCGGCCGCCCCCGCCTCGGCCGCTCCCGCCTCGGCCCATCCTCGCCAGGGGTGACCCTCCAGGGCGTCAGGGCGCAGCGGGGCCACCTCCTCCACCAACGCGAGCCGCTGGACCACGGAGAACGACGTGGCCACACCCACATGGTGGAGGGTGGCCGACTCGTCGTAGAGCCCCAGCAGCAGCGAGCCCACTCCCTCGCCGTCTTTGTGCCAGCGGAACCCGGCCACGACGCAGTCGGCCGTGCGCTGGTGCTTGACCTTGAGCATGACTCGCTTGCCCTCGGCGTAGACCAGGTCGGCAGGCTTGGCCACCACCCCGTCGAGGCCGGCGCCCTCGAAGCGGGCGAACCAGTCCCCGGCCGTCTCGATGTCGGTGGTGAGCGGCGTCAGGTGCACCGAGGGCCGGAGCTCGGCCAGCGCTTCTTGGAGCAGGGCCCGCCGATGGGAGAACGGACGGCTCCGGAGGTCGTCGTCGCCCATTGCCAACAGGTCGAAGGCCACCAGCGACGCCGGGGTCTGCCCGGCCAGCAGGGCGATGCGCGAGGCCGCCGGGTGGATGCGTTGCAACAGGGCGTCGAAGTCGAGGCCCTGGTCCCCGGCGATGACGATCTCGCCATCGACCACGCAGCGTTCGGGCAAGGCCCGGCGCAGGAGATCGGTCAGCTCGGGGAAGTACCGGGTCAGCGGCCGCTCGTTTCGGCTGCCGAGCTCCACCTCGTCGCCGTCGCGGAAGACGATGGCCCGGAAGCCGTCCCACTTGGGTTCGTAGGCCATGCCTTCGGCGACGGGGAGCTCGCGCACCAGCTTGGCCAGCATGGGGGAGACCGGGGGCAGCACGGGAAGGTTCATGAGAGTCAGTTCACTCGAGGGTCGGGGGGCAGGTTGGCCAGCCACGCCGTGCGACCGCCCTGGCGGCGCAGCACCAGGCGCCAGAGCCGGGCAGGATCGGCGCTGAGGACATCGTCGGGGGCGCCGTCGATGACCAGCCACGCCCCCTCGTCGATCTCGGCTTCGACCTGCCCTGGCCCCCAGCCGGCGTAGCCCGAGAAGACCCGGACGGCTTCGATCTCGGTGGCCACCTCCTCGGGGGCGGCGCCCAGGTCGACCGTTCCCAGGCGCCCGACCACCGGTGCCCACCCCTCGCTTGACCGGTCGCTGGCGCCCCGGGCCACCCCGATGGCAGCGGTCAGCCCCACCGGACCGCCCACGAAGATCACCCGGGGGTGGGCGGCGTGGGCCTCCCACTGCGGGAGGGCGTCGCCGAGGACGGTGTCACTGGGGCGGTTGAGGACCACCCCGACAGCGCCGTCGTCGGGCTCGTGGGCCAGCACCAGGACGACGCTGTGGGAGAAGTTGGCGTCGGTGAGCACGGGCAGGGCGACGAGGAGCCGACCGGCAAGCTGAAGTGGCTCCATGCCACGCTACTTAAGCAGCCGGGACAGACGGCGGTCGGCGAGGATGCGGCCACCGGTCTGGCAGCCAGGGCAGTACGTCACCTCGTGGCTCTCGTAGGACACCCGGTGCAGGCTGGTTGCGCAGGTCGGGCACGGCTCAGCGGTCCGCCGGTGCACCACCCAGTGGTCGCCAACCTTGGTAGGCAGGCCACCTCGACGGCGCCGCTCGACGGCCAGGCCCTGGCCCAGCACCTGCCCGATGGCGTTCACCAGCCGCTCCCGCTCGGCGGGATCGAGCGACGCCAAGGTGGCGAAGGGGGAGAGCCGAGCCCGGTGGAGGGCGTCGTCGGTGTAGCCCCGGCCCATGCCGGCGACGGTGTGTTGATCACGCAGGATGGTGTGGACCCGCCGGCGATCGTCACTGGTGCGGACGAAGGCGGCAAACGCCTCGCTGTCGGCCTCGGGGCCCAACCGGTCGAGGGGGCCGTCGTCGTCACCGGCCAACACCCACCACCGGGCCTTGCGCTCGGTCCCGAACTCCTTGACCAGGACCGAGGGCCGCCCGGCGACGACCAGGCGGAGGACGCCGTTGCGAGGTCGGGTGGCGTTGGCCTTCTTCTCGATGTCCACCCGTCCGCCCTGGGAGAGGTGGACGAGCAGGCGGAGGTCGCCTGAGAACGACCACACCAGGTACTTCCCTCGCCGCCCCACCCCCTCCACGGTGTGGCCGACCAGTGTCGCCGGGTCAGGGGTGACTGTCCGCAACGCCGAGAACGACAGCGGCTGGAAGGACTCCAGCTGGCCGCCGGCGACGGCGTCGTGGAGGCGCTCGGCCAGGGCCTGCATCTCGGGCAGCTCGGGCACGGTCGCCTTCAGCCGAGCTCGGCCCGGGCCCTGGCCATGGGCTCGACCAGCCAGTCGGGGGTCTGGGTGGGGATGGGTCCGTCGAGCAGGGCCGGGGCGCAGGCCAGTCCCACCAGGAGCCGTACGGCGGCCAGGTAGTCGTCGACGGCCACGTGCTCGGGCCCGACCCCCGCCGCTCCCTCCATGGTCCGGCCAGGCGGCTGGTCAAGGGCGTTGTGGTAGTTCCCCAACGGCAGGGCCAGCCCCGAGGCCCGGTAGCCGTTGGCGCAGAAGGCGCTGGCCTCGCAGGTGCCGCCGTCCATGAGCTTTCGCTGCCAACGCAGGCTTGGGTCGGTGCCGCTGAGATGCCCGGCGGCAGTTCCGAGGGCATGGGTGAGGGCCGGATCGAAGATGCTCCTGCGGTCGCCCACCCGGACGATGACCCCCGCGCCCTGGGGAGCGCCGGGCAGTGCCTGGGAGCACTCGATGGACAGCACCGAGGCCGCCGGGGGCAGGGTCTGCAGGCGGATGGCCTCGAGGGTGCCGAGGAAGCCGATCTCCTCGGCCCGGGTGAACAGGCCCCACACCGCCGTGGTCGGCTCCCGCCGGGCCACCTCGTCAAGGACCGAGAGGACGGCGGCAGCGCCCAGGAGGTCGTCGCAGACGCGGCCGTGGATGTGACCGTCGCCCACCTCGAAGCCGGGGAAGCCCCACATGGCGAAGCTGGCCAGCGAAACGTCTCCCTCCAGGACGCGGGCCTGCCCAGTGCTCAGGCGCCCGTCGCAACCGGTGGCTGAGACCAGCTCGCCGTGGGCCACCGGGTCGGGATGGCCGCGACGGAAGAAGTCGAGCGGTGATCCAGGGCGGGCGTGGTCGAGGCCGAGCCCTCCCCGGAAGGTCAGGTAGGCGAGCCTGTCGGCGACGCTGTCGACGACGAAGCCGGGGTGGTCGAGGTGGGCCACCATCACCAGGGGCCGGGACGGGTCGGCTCTTTCGCCCTGGTAGCGGACGACCACGTTGCCGGCGGCATCCTGGTCGGCGGCCAGCCCGGGTCGGTCTCGGGCGAAGGCCACCACGTGGGCGAGGGGCAGGTCCTCGATCAGGGGGACCGTGGGCAGGGACATCAGACCTTGGGCCACCGTCAGCGGGAGCTCCATCCCTTGGACGCTAACGGGGTCCAAGGCCGTCCAAGAGCGGTGGCAGGCCATACCTGCCGGTATGACCCACAGGGTGGGACCCAAGGGCCACGTCGTGATCGGCGTGGACGTGATCGCTCGCCCCGGCCTGGAGCTACCGGCGGCGGCGGGCGAGGGCAGCGTTGAGCTCGCCTCCCAGGAGCAGGCCGATGCCGAGCAGGTAGAGCCAGACCAGCAGGATCATGGCTCCCCCCAACAGCCCGAACACCGGGTTGGCCCCGCCTGCCAGCTGGAGGTACAGCCGGAAGGCCAGGGACACGGCCAGCCACAGGATGGCTGAGAGCAGCGCCCCGGGCATCTCCTTGCGTAGGTTCCGCCACTGGCGCAGTCGGTGTGAGCTGGGACTGGCGGCGTGGAACACCGTGGTGGCCCAGGCCACGGTGACGGCGAAGGCGAACGGCGCTCGGAACACCTGCCAGAAGGTGGCGAAGACCTTGCCCAGGCCGAGTGCCCGAGCCACGTCCGGACCACCCCCGAGCAGAGGGCCGAGGACGAGCATGGTGAGCACGACGGCGAAGACGACCACGCTGCCGATGGCGAGCAGGACAGCGGTGGCCACGCTCTTGCCCGGCCTGCGGCGCTGCTCGGCGCCGTAGGCGACCTCGACCGCCCGCATCACCCCGAGGAACGCCCGGCTCACCGACACCAGGGCGACCAGGGCACCGATGGTGAGCAGCCCCGTCCGTCGTTCGGTGAAGAGGGCACGGACGCTGTCGATGACGCCGTCGGCGTCGTCGGTGAAGACCCGATCGAGGAAGGTGAGCACCCCGTTCTGGGCTCGGGACGCCAGCTCCTGGCCGGCCACGCTCTCCAGCGAGCCGAGTACGGCGGCAGAGGCCAACAGGGCGGGGAACAGGCCGAGCATGGCGAAGAACGCCACTTCGGCAGCCAACCCGGCGACCCGGTCGTCGAACGAGGAGCGGGCCAGCTCTCGGATGAGCTGGGTGGCGTCGGTGGCCCAACGGCGCCGGCGGCTGACCGCGCCGACGCCTGCGCTCAGCGCGCCCGTCGCGTGTAGACCGGAGGCTCGAACACCCGGCCGCACCGGCACTTGCCGAGTTGCTTGACCAGGTGGCGGCGCTCGACCTCGGCCCAGATCTCGTCGTCGGTCATGGAGGTGGCCACCTCGGCACGAGCGTCCGGGTCACTGGCGATGGCCGGGGCGGCGATGGTGGCGATCACTGCCGGCTTGAACCAGTACCCGGGGCAGTCCGGCCCTCGCCCCGGCCCGCAGACGGTGGCGTCGTTGTAGCCATGCCAGTCGGCCAGCCCGTTCAGCCCCTTGGCCACCGCTGCCACTGCCGCGTCCATCGACGTGTCGTCCTCCCGGTCGTCCTGCGTGCGTACCGACCCAGGATAGAGGGGTGGGGAGGGGGCCAGTTACAAGGACGGATCCGGGCGAAGGGGGGCGCCCACGCCATCCAAGGTGGCCATCTCCGAGAGGATGCGGGCAGATGCCTCGAGCACGGGCAGGGCCAGGCAGGCCCCCGTGCCCTCACCCAGGCGCAGGCCGAGGTCGAGGACGGGCTCGAGGCCGAGGTGCTCGAGAACGGCGGAGGCACCGGGCTCGAGCGAGCGGTGGCCGGCGATGCAGTACCCCAGGACACCCGGTACCAGGGCGGAGGCGACCAGGAGGGCAGCGCCGGCGATGACACCGTCGATCACCACCGGGACCCGGGCCGCCGCTCCGGCGACGATGAAGCCGACCAGGGCGGCGATCTCGAGGCCACCGAGCGATGCCAGGATGGTGAGCGGGTCTCCCTCGGCGTCGGTGCGGGCCAGGCCTTGGTGGACCACGGCGAGCTTGCGGGCCAGGGTGGCGTCGTCGATGCCGGTCCCCCGACCGGTCACCTCGGCGGCGGGCCGGCGGGTGAGGGCGGCGATCAGCGCCGCCGATGCGGTGGTGTTGGCGATGCCCATCTCGCCGGTGACCAGGCAACGGGCGCCTCCAGCCACCAGGCCGGCGGCCACCTCGGCGCCCACGTCGAGGGCTTGCTCGGCCTGGCCGGGGGTCATGGCCGGCTCTATGGCGAGATCGGCCGTGCCCACCCGGACCTTGCGTACGAGGAGCCCGGCGACCGGCGTCAGGTCGGTGACGACCCCGACGTCGACCACGGTCACCGATGCTCCCGCCTGTCGGGCGAGGACGTTGATGGCAGCCCCGCCTCCGACCAGGGCGGCGACCATCTGGGCGGTGACCTCCTGGGGCCACGGCGTCACCCGATGGCGGTGCACGCCATGGTCGGCGGCGAACACGGCCACGGCGGCGGGCGCCGGGAGAGGTGGTGGGGATGCCCCGGCGATGCCGGCCAGCTGGATCCCGAGCGCCTCCAGCCGGCCCAGGCTACCGCGTGGCTTGGCCAGCAGGTCGTGGTGCCGGGCGGCGGCGAGCTCGGCGGCTTGGTCCCGCAGCCGCACCGCCCGACGTGCAGCAGCGAAGGTGTCGAGGATCACGCCGGTGCCCCTCGGGCGATGATGTCGTCCAGCGCCTCATGGTCGAGGTGGTCCTCGACCACGTCGGCCAGGCGGTCGAACTGGGCTTCCCGGGCCTCGGCGAACGACATCTGGGCAGAGGCTCCGTACCGCTTACGGCGATGATCCGCCGTAGCGAAACGCTTGCCTGCCCGCCGACTCACCTCGGTGAGGAAGGCGGCCCGGAAGCCGTCGCTCTCGAACACCCCGTGCAGGGTGGTGCCGAGGAAGCGGTTGTCAGTGACGTTGACGGCGCCCTCGTCGAGATGGCCGTAGCGGTCGTGGAGGTGGATCCACGCCGCGGCTCGCTCGTGGCGGGTCACCCGGCCGTGGTGGATCTGGTAGCCGCTGACCTCCTCGCCCATGGCATGGCCCCGGCGCTGACGGGTGACCTTGTCGGGGCCGAAGCCGGTGCTGACGTCCAGCCAGCCCAGGGCATCCACCTCGCCCCGACCCGACTCGACGTGGTCGGTGATGTGGCGGCCCATCATCTGCATCCCGCCGCAGATGCCGAGGACCAGGGCCCCGCACGCTGCGATGGCCCGGTCCAACCTGCGGTCCTGCAGCCAGGCCAGATCGTCGACCGTCGCCTTGGTGCCGGGCAGGATGACCAGGTCGGGCCGGCCCACGGCCCGAGAGTCCGCCACCAGGCGGACCTCGACGCCGGGCTCCAGCGCCAAGGCGTCGAGGTCGGTGAGGTTGGCCATCCGGGGAAAGCGGACAGCGACGACGTCGAGGCTGTCGCCCACTCTCGGCGAACCGGCGCCGGGCCGGACGCCGGACAGGGCCAGGGAGTCTTCGGCGTCGAGGGCCACGTCGTCCAGCCAGGGGAGCACCCCGAGGGTGGGCACGCCACAGCGACGCCCGAGCTCGGCGGCGGCATCGCCGAGCAGGCCAGGATCGCCCCTGAACTTGTTGACCACGAAGCCCCGGACCAGGGTCCGGTAGCGGTCCGGGAGCAGGGCGACGGTCCCGTAGAGGGCGGCGTACACGCCCCCCCGGTCGATCGGCGGCTCAGCGACCGGCACAGCCCGGTGACCACGTGGCTCTTGCCCACGTCGCTGGCCGTGCCGCACACCATGAGGCCGCCTCGCAACCGGCTGCCTCCCCCAGCCAAGGCGCCCACGGGCGGAAGCTAGCCTGCGGCGGTGGCCCGAGCTCCGTCGGTGGTGGTCGTCAACACGGGTCACGGCAAGGGCAAGTCGTCCTCCGCCTTCGGGGTGATGGGGCGGGGCTGGGCCCGAGGTTGGCGGGTCGGCGTGGTGCAGTTCATGAAGAGCGGCGACTGGCACACCGGCGAGCGCAAGCTGGCCGACCACCTCGGCATCGAGTGGCACACCCTGGGCGACGGCTTCACCTGGGAGTCGACCGACCTCGACGAGAGCGCGGCCAAGGCCCGCCACGCCTGGGAGGTGGCTCGGGCCAAGCTGGCCTCGGGCGACTACGACCTGTTGATACTCGACGAGCTCACCTACGCCGTCACCTTCGACTGGATCCCCGTCGGTGACGTGGTGGCCGGGATCCAGGGCCGGGCGGAGCAGACCAACGTGGTCGTCACCGGACGGGATGCTCCCCCCGAGCTGATCGAGGTGGCGGACACCGTGACCGAGATGCGCAAGGTCAAGCACGCCTTCGACCGGGGCATCGTCGCCAAGAAGGGCATCGAGTACTGACGTACTCGCTTGCTCGTCAGCGCAAGCCGGCGATCCCGATCGACACCCCGCCCATGGTCGCCACCGAGGCGATCAGGGCCAGGACGATGGTGCGGGTCTGGGTGGAGATGGCTGCGATCATCTCGCCCCGCACCGCCGCCAGCACCCGGTACTCGGATGCGTCGATCCGGGCCTCGAGGGCGTCGAAACGCTGGTCGACGGCCACGAAACGCTGGTCGATGCCTTGGAACTGGTGGTCGATTCCCTGGCGAAGGTCGATCAGGTCGTGCTTGGTGACCACCTCAGCGGAGCCGCCCATGGGCAGGTGTTCCATCAGGACGGCGGCGTGCTCGAGGCCGAGCACATCAGCCAGACGTTGGTGGAGCGAGTGTCGCGATGCTTCATCGACAGTCATCTTCCCCCCTTTGAGGGCGTTGGGCAACAAATGGGGGAAGTCCCACGAGAGTACTGGGGAGGGTGCGACAGCCTCACCTCGGGTGTCAGGCGGTGGTCGACAGGGCCCGGGCCAGGCGTTCCAGGCCGGCGGCGTCGGGGACGGCGACGCGGGCTGACCCGGCCAGTCCGAACGAAGATGTGTCTCGCACCAAGATGCCCTGCACGGCCAACCGCTCCCGCAGACCGGCGGCGCCGTCAACCAGGAGCCAGGGGGCGTCGGAGGGCCGCGGGCGCAAGCCGAAGGTGGCGAGGAGCGCGGCCAGCTCACCGCGCAGGGCGGCGATGCCTGCCGCCCAGCCCGGGAGGTCGGCCACCTCCAGCAGGCGGGGCAGCAGGGCCAGGGCCAGACCGTTGACGGCCCACGCCGGCTGACGACGCCGGAGGCGGTCGAGGAGGGCGACGTCGCCGGCAGTGACGTAGCCCAGGCGCAGCCCCGGGCAGGCGAAGACCTTGGTGAGCGACCCGACAACGACAGCGCCGTCGTCACCTCGGCTCCACCCGCCGGTGGCCATCGGGTAGAAGGCCTCGTCCCACACCGCTGCCCGCTCGTCGGGGGCGGCCAGGCGCCCGCTGGGGTTGTGGGGGTTCGACCGCCACCGGGGAGCGTCATCGGAGACGTCGCCCAGGTGTCGGCGGTAGAGGGAGAACTCGGGCTCGTCGACCCGTCCCCGGGGCAGCTCCGACGCCACCAGGGCGATTGCCTCGGCGCCGCCGTTGGTCAACAACACCTCGTCGGCGCCCACACCCAGAGCCTGGGCCAGGGTGGCGGTGGCCGGTCCGGGATCGGGGTAGCGGCGGAGCACGTCGAGGTGGGCGCAGGCGAGGGCGACCACGTCAGGGGCCAGGGGGTTGGTGCTGAGGGACAGGTCGAGGATGGCGGACGGCGCCACCCCCAGGGCCGCCGCCAGTCGGGCGCCGTCACCACCGTGAGGCCCGGGCGGGGGGACTAGGGGCACAGTCGGATCAGGGCGGTGGCCGACAGGCTGGCAGCCAGGAGCGTCCCCACGTCGAGAGACAGCCGGACGGCTCGACGGATGTCGGCCGCTACCGGCGCAGGGCCCGAGCCGAGTAAGGGCCGGTGCTCGACGCGCTCGCCGTAGCGGTTGCAGCCCCCAAGCTGGAGGTCCAGGGCGGCCGCGAAGGCGCCTTCGGCCACGCCGCTGTTGGGAGAAGGATGGGTGCCGGCCTGGCAACGTACCGTCCTCCACACCTGGCCGGCGGCCCGGGGCCGGAGGGCGGCGACCAGGGCGGCGGTGGCCCGGGCCGGCACCCACCCGGCCAAGTCGTCGAGGCGGGCGCTGGCCCAACCGTAACGGAGGTACCGCGGCGAGCGGTGACCGACCATGGCGTCCATGGTGTTGACGGCCCGGTAGCCGAGCGCCCCTTCGGCGCCGGCCACCGCCGCCCACAGGGCTGGGGCCACCACGGCGTCGACGGTGTTCTCGGCCACCGACTCCACCACGGCTCGGGCCACCTCGTGCTCGTCCAGTCCCTCGGGATCACGCCCGACCAGGGTGGGCAGCAACTCGCGGGCGCCAGGGAGATCGCCACGACCGAGGGCGTCGTCCACCGCCCCGGCGGCCTGGGCCAGCGCCCGCCCGGCCACGGCCACGTAGGTGGCCACCGCTGCGGATCCCACCAGCCGTCCGGCGCCCACCCCGAGGGCCACGCCGGCCAGGGCGTGCATGGCCCCGATTGCCCGACGGTCCCGGTAGAGACGGGTCTCGACCGACCCCATGGCGCTTCCGAACACCGACAGCGGGTGTGGTCGCCACGGTGGCTCGCCGAGGGCCCGGTCGGCCGTCACCCCTATGGCGGCGGCGAGGGCGTTCCCGCCGAGACGACCGGATCCTCCCCCCACGAGCGTCATGTGACGTCGGGCGAGGGCGGGCACTACGGCCCCGTCGGGTGGTGGCCCGTTCCCCACGACGGTCACGTGACCGCTCACCAGCGAGCTGCGGCCACGACCAGGCCGACGGTCTCGGCCACCATGCCGGCGGCACCGAGCACGTCGCCGGTGAAGCCGCCGAGGCGGCGGACGGCCAGGGCGAACACTCCGGCGGCGGCTATCACGGCCGTGGCCAAGGCCACCACCCCGGCGGCTCCGGAGCCACCCCCCAGGCTCAACGCCAGGGCGAGGAGGCCGCCACCGACGACCAGCGGCAGCGGGCGCCCGCCGAGGAAGGCCGACGCCAGGCCGCCGGGGCGAGCGTAGGTGAGGATGCGGGCGGCCACCGCCATGGTGGTGCGAGACAGCGACCACAGCGCCGCCAGCAACAGCGGCGCCGGGGCCAAGGAGGCCAGCGCTGTCACCCGGAGGGCCATCACGGTGACGACCGTGCCCAGGGCGAAGGCACCGACGTCGGGCTGGGCCATCACCTCCAACCGGCGACCGCGATCGAGCCCGTGGGCCAACAGCCCGTCGGCGCTGTCGGCCAGGCCGTCGAGGTGGAGCATTCCGGTGAGAGCCAGGTCGGCGCCGACCACCAGGGCGGCGCTGACCAGTGGCGGCCACAGCCCGTCCGCCACCCACCAGCCGACCCCGAGCACCAGCCCGAGCCCGGCCCCGACCACCGGGAACCAGGCCAGGGCGACGGGCCGGGGCGGGGCCGGGCCCCCCAGGGGGGTGAGGAAGGCCAGGGCCGACCGCATCAGCGGGACCGGAGGGGGCCGAGGGGGAGCACGCGGCCGGCAACCACGAGGAGCACCTCGTCAGCCACGGCCGCCACCTCCTGGTTGACGTTGCCGAGCACGTCTCGGAAGCGCCGGCCCACCGCGGCGGAGGGATGGACGCCCATGCCGACCTCGTCGGAGACGACGATGCTGTCGCCGTCCCGCTCCAGCAGGGCGCGGGTCAGCGACTCAGGGTCGACGGCGAGCTCAGGCGCGGATGCCACCCAGGTGCCGAGGGCGTCGACCAGCGCGGTGCCCCTACACGCCCGCAGGCTCGGCACCAGGGTCGAAGGGGCGGTCGCCTCCACCGTCGCCCACGACGACGGCCGGCGGGCTTGGTGGGCGGCGATGCGGGCGCACAGGTCGAGGTCGTGCGCATCGACGGTGGCGGTGGCCACATAAGTGACCGGGGCCGAGAGCCCGGCGGCCAAGGCCTCGGCCACCGACGACTTGCCTGAGGCGGCGCCACCGAGGACGAGGGTGATCATCGAGCGCCACCGGTGGTGGTGGCGGCGGCTCCGTCCATCACGGCGGCGTGGACGGCTCTGGCCAGACGAGCGCCCCAGGTCGAGCGGGGACCAGCGAAGGCAGCGCCACCACGGCCGTCCGGGCAGGCGATGCACACCGCGTCGGTGGCCGTGCCCGTGGCCGGGACGCCCATCTCCCACAGGGCCTGGGCCTTGGCCTCAGTGACCGTGCCCACGGCGTTGACCAGGGCGGCGTCGGCCAGGCGCTCAGGGACGAATGCCATCACGTTGATCGTGCCCGTCGCCGCCACCGTCCCGGGGATGTCGGGCGCCGCCGCCCAGGTGGGCGTTCCCAGACCGACGGTGACGGCGACGTCGACACCCCCATCGCTGCGGGTGCGAACCGAGCGCACCTCAGCGGCAGTGAGCATGCCCACCCCCCGTCCGGGAAGGCCGTAGGCGGCGGCCAGCGCTTCCAAGTGGTCGTCGGGATGGCGACGTCCGTAGGACGAGGGCACCTGAGCGTTGACCACCCACCGCCGTGGTCCCAGCCCCCCGCCATGCGGTGCGGAGGCGATCATGCGCAGGGCCTCACCGGTCTGCCACACCAGCGCCGGCCAGCTTCGTCCCGTCTCCCGGTGGGAGCGAAGCTGCGGATGCAAGACGTCCATGCACCACCTCAGGCTCGAGCACGAAAGTAGGCCCAGTAGTTCCTGTCGGCCCGTAGCATGCCCGTGCCGTGAGAGACCTGCTCAAGATCATCCGCTACTCCTGGGACTTGAAGCGCTACTACCTGGCCACGGCCGTCTTCGTCATCGTCGTCGCCCTGCTCAACCAGGCCAACCCGTTCCTGCTGAAGTTCCTGGTCGACGCCGTGGTCAAGCGGGCCTCGGGCCAACCAGTTGAGACCAGCCACTTCGCCCTCCTCCTGGCGGTGTTGTTCTCGGTGGGGATCCTCGTGTCGGTGATCACCAACGTGCAGGGCTACGTCGGCGACCTCCTGGGGGCCAAGCTCCACACCCTGTTGGGCCAGCGCTACTACGACCATCTGCTCGAGCTCCCCTTGGAGTTCTACGACAACGAGATCACCGGGCGCATCACCAGTCGGCTCGAGCGCAGCATCGCCGGCATCTCCGAGCTGATGAAGGCCATGGCCAACAGCTTCATCTCCTTTTTTCTCTCCAGCTTCTTCACCCTGGTGATCCTGGCTCGGTACTCACCCTTCGTCGCCCTGCTCCTGGCCCTGCTGTTCCCGCTGTACATCGGGTTGACCACCCTCACCAGCCGTAGCTGGCAGAAGAAGCAGGAGGGGATCAACAAGGACAACGACTTTGCCAACGGCCGCTTCCTGGAGGCGATCAGCAACATCCGGGTGGTCAAGTCCTTCGTCCACGAACGTGTCGAGAGCCGGACCTTCGCCGACATCCGCCGTTCCATCGAGGGCCAGACGGCGGTGCAGTCCCGGCAGTGGCACCGCTACGACGTCTGGCGGGGCCTGAGCCTGAACGTCATCTTCTTCGGGATCTACGCCGTCATCATCGGTCAGGCGCTCAACGGAACCTTCGGTCCCCTCCAGCAGTCGATCGGCACCGTGGTCTTGATGTTGCAGCTCTCCCTCCAGGCCCAGTTCCCGCTGATGGCCTCGTCGTTCATCGTCGACCAGCTCCAGAGGGCGGCGGCCGACAGCAAGGACTTCTTCGACATCATGCAAGTGTCACCCACCATCGCCGACGCCGAGGGTGCGGCCGAGCTCGAGGTGACGAAAGGGAGGGTGGAGTACCGGAACGTGTCGTTCCAGTACCGAGGCGGCCAGCCCGTCCTGAGCGACGTCAGCTTCACCATCGAGCCGGGAACCAAGTTGGCCCTGGTGGGAGAGAGCGGCGAGGGAAAGACGACGCTGGCCAACCTCCTGCTGCGCTTCTACGAGCCGTCGCAGGGGACGATCTGCATCGACGGAAGCGATGTGGCGACGGTCAGCCAGGCGTCGCTTCGCCGTGCCGTCGGCGTGGTCTTCCAGGACCCGGCCCTGTTCTCGGGCACCGTCGCCGAGAACATCACCTACGGCCAGACCGACGTTAGCGTCGACAAGGTGGTGGCGGCGGCCCAGGCGGCCAACGCCCATGACTTCGTCGAGCGGCTCCCTCAGGGCTATGAGACCCAGATCGGTGAGCGTGGGGTCAAGCTCTCCGGTGGTCAGAAGCAGCGCATCGCCATCGCCCGGGCGCTCATGAAGGACCCGCCGATCCTGGTCTTGGACGAGGCCACCAGCTCGCTCGACAGCAAGGCCGAGCGCGAGGTGCAAGGTGCGCTGGAGCGGCTGATGCGGGGTCGAACCACGCTCATCATCGCCCACCGGCTGTCGACCATCCAGAACGTGGACATAATCGTGGGCATCCGCCAGGGCGGCGTAGCCGAGGTCGGCTCGCCCGCCGAGCTGGCCGTCGGCGACGGGATCTACGCCGAGCTGTTGCGCCTGCAGGCGCCCACCACGGCCAACAAGGCCAAGCTGAAGGAGTACGACATCGCCCGGGTGTGACCGCCGACGGCTCCTTGCGCGCCGGCCGACCAGCCATCGCCTCGGGCCGACACGAGCGGGTCGAGCATGATGGCTACGCAGCTCAGCAGCCGGCCGACGTTGCTCGCGAGCTCGTCGACGCAGCGCGCTTGTTCGCCAACGTCCTCTCCCGCATCGCTCCCGAGGAGTGGGGGGCCACCGTCATCTACAACCACCCGGAGCCGTCTGAGCGATCGCTGCGGTGGGTGGCTGTCTACACCTTGCACGAGGTTCGCCACCACCTCCTCGACATCCGGCGTCAGCTGAGGTAGTTCGGCATACACCGGCGAAGTCAGGGGACTCGCCAGCGGCTGTACCACACGAGCGGGCGGGGCGATCAGGGTGAGGAGACGGGATACGATGGCTGCCGTCTGTTCCCCACAGGCTTCTCCATGAGGTCCGTCTCCCCAGTTCTCCCTCCGGCTTTCGGACCGGCGGGGAGTCAACTCGATGGAAGAGCGGTGGCTGAATGGGGCAGTCCAAGGTGGAGTTGGACAAGGGGACGTAGCTCAGCTGGCTAGAGCACCTGCTTTGCGAGCAGGGGGTCGTGGGTTCGAGTCCCATCGTCTCCACCACAAAAGCCCAGGTCAGGGCGTTGCGGTTTGGCCTCTGGCTCTGGCAGATCGGGCGGCGTGCCCACTGCGTGCCCAGTTGGGGCGGTCACTGGTCGGTCACGGTGGGCAGGCCCGGGCACGGACGGGCCATGGCCGAAGCGTTCGAGGTACTGGACGATCTCAGCGTCCTGGCCGTCGATGACGTGTTGGTAGCGGAGGGCCGCAGCGGCGGAGGCATGCCCGATGCGGGCCATGAGCGCCTTGAGGCTGCTTCCCGACGCGGCGGCGAGGGTGGCGGCAGTGTGGCGGAGGTCGTGGAACCTCAGGCCGCTCACGCCGGTCTCGGTCGTTGCGGGTTCCCAGACCCGGCGACGGAAGTTGCTGCGCCGCATCGGCCCGGCATCGATGGCGGGGAACACCAGGCTGTCAGCGCCGGGTCCGGCGTAGAGGTCGAGGTGGGCCTGGAGCGAGGAGGCGACGAACGACGGGATGCCCACGGTGCGCTTGCCGGCCGCGGTCTTTGGCTTGCTGTAGCTGAGCTGGCCATTGACCTCGGCGAGCTTGCGGGCCACGGTGAGCGTGTTCATTTCGGTGTCGATGTCGTACCGCCGTAGTCCGGCCAGTTCTCCCCAGCGGAGCCCGGAGTAGGCCGCGGTGAACACGAGCGCCTCCCACCGTGGGCCGACGGCTTCGGCGAGGGCGGCGACCTGTTCGGGGGTGGCGATGCGCATCTCGTCGTGGCGTTCGGTCCCGGCGCCCTTGATGGTGCAGGGGCTGCGGGCGATGAGCCCGGCGTCGACGGCGGCGTCGAGGCTGCCCTTGAGCACCCGGTAGGCCTTCGCCACCGTGTTGGGGCTGAGGTCGGTGGCGAGCAGGTCGGCCTGCCAAGCCTGGACCTCCACGGCGGTGATGCGCCCGACCGTGACCTCGGCGAAGCGTGGCTTCACGTGGCGACGCAACAGGTATCGGTAGAGGTCGATTGTCGCCGGGGACAGCTTGGGTTGCTTCACGGCCAGCCACCGGCCAGCCCACTCGCCGTACGGCACCTCGCCGAGGCGCGGGTCGTGCCAGTCGCCGCGCCCGATGTCGGTCTCGGTGGCGGCGAGCCACCGCTGCGCGACGGTCTTGGTGGCGAAGGTAGTGGGCGCGCCCACCCGGTTGCCGGCGGGGTCCCAGTAGCGGGCTTGCCAGCGACCGGAGGGGAGCTTACGAATGGTTCCGGCTCGACGTCGTGCCATCGGTCAGCCTCCAGATGCGTCGAGATCATCGAGGCCGAGTGAACGGCGAGCACCCGAGGGCGTAGGTCAATCGTAGAGCGCAGCGGTCGATGGTTGATGGCTCTCCCGCTATTCGGCGGCTGCCTCCGGAGCAGTGATGTAGGTGACGTCCATCCGCCTCATGTCTCTTGCAGCCACGACCACGCGCTGGACATCGAGCGCCCCGACGCCGGTAGCAGCGCGAAGCACCAGCGGGGGACCGAGAACCAGTTCCCGGTCGCCCGTCTCTTCGAGATCGGTGCTGAACCACACGACGCGACCGCTCAGGAAGGACCCGTCTGCGAACTCGATACCAGCGTGCGGGTATGTCCCATCCGGAGCGTTGAGAGACTCGCACCACGCCGAAGACTCGAGAATCACGGGAGTGAGTCGCTTGGACACCGCTCCGCGGAGCCAGGCCGATCTGGCGAGCACGATTGCGAGGAGACATGAACCGGCGAGGACGGCCGCGCCCCAGCCCACGACGTAGGGCAGGTGGTCGATCGAATAGGTCGACCCGCTTCTAAGGATCGCTCCCAGATCGGGCGTGTGCGAGGGCCACACGCTGCGCACGATGCCGAACAGGGCGGCTGCGCAACCGTTGGTGACGAGACTGAGGGAGACCACCTCAGTGGTCTCCATCAGCACAGAACGTTCGCCTTGAGGCGCCAAGGCCCGCCTCTGCGCGGCGTGAAGGAAGCCGGGCGTCAGGAAGGCCACGGAGATGAGGAGGCCGACGAACGTCGTCGGCATGCGATTGGCTAGTCCTTCTTGGCGGGTGGAGGGGGTGGGGTCGGGGGTGTCGCCTGGCTTCGCGGTGGCGGCGGAGTGCTGCCCGAGGGGACCCGTCCGCCTCGCTTGGAGAACTCGCCGTCCCCTTGTTGTGGAGATGGCTTCGGAGGTGGTTGGCGCTTGTCGGACATCCCGACAAGGTTACGAGCCCTGACGCTCCCAAGCGGACAGGGCTCATGCATGAGGCCTGTCCGGGTGGTGGCGGCAGTCGTTGATCCAGGCGTCGATCTCGGCGGGGTCGAAGCGGAGTAGGTGGCCCCACTTGATGTAGGGGATGCGGCGTTCGGAGACGAGCCGTCGGATGTGGCGGACGTCGACGCCGAGGTGCTCGGCGAGGGCGGTGATGGTGAGCAGGTGGGGGAGCTCGTCGCTGCGGGTCGGGGTGGCGGTGGTCATGGGTCGGCTCCTTGTGGCGTTTGGGGGCGTCGGTCAACTAGGCCACTGGGCACCCCGATCGGTCGCGGCGCTCGCCGGGATTCGTTGACCGCCCAGAACTTGTAAGCCGCGTTCGGGGTCGGTTCCCGCGCATCTCGTCCGAGGAAGTGCGGTGGGTGGCCGTCATGGCCTCAGCGGGAACCCGAGCGGGACACCGCCACAGCCGACTACGACGTGCCCCGCCCGTCGAGCACCCCCTGGCGCACCTGAATACCCGACGTCGCCCACCATCGACCGGCCACCGATATGTCCTCGACACGCCTGAGATCCCGGCGCGACAACCGAGATCAGGCAAACACGATTGCAACCCTTCGGGGTTGGTCCCGCTGGAGGTCGTGAGTGGCGTGGTTCCGGATGATGGGCGTCGACTCGGTCGAGTACCACCGCGCCACCGTGCTCGGTGGCGTCGACGACCACCTGGGCGAGGCGCGCCGCTACTACGGCAGCCGGGGCGAGACGCCGCTGATGTGGGGTGGCAGCGTCGCCCATCGTCTCGGCCTCGAGGGACCCGTCGATGACGACGGGTACGACGCGATCTACGGGCCCGGTGGGGCGGCCGATCCGCACCTGGGTGAGCGGATGGTGCGGACCCGCCGGCCGGGGCTGGAGCTGGTGGTGTCGGCCCACAAGTCGGTCGCGGTGCTCGGAGTCATGGGGGCGGTCGACGACATGCACGCCATCGTCGATGCCGAGACCTACGCCACGATGGGATTCCTCGACGAGTGGTTCCGCCGCCAGGGCGGTCGCCGGGGCCGGGCCCAGACCCGCACTGCTACCACGGGTCTGTTGTGGGCACGTACCCGCCACCTCACGACACGGGCCGGTGACCCAGAGCCGCACGACCACGTGCTCATCGCCAACCTCACCGAGATGCTCGATGCCCGGGGTGGGTGGAAAGCGCTCGACACCGGCGGGCTCCGTGACCTGGTGCACGCTGCCACCATGGTCGGCCGCCACGCCGCAGCAGAGCGTGCCGTGGCCTTGGGCTATGCCATCGAGGACGACCCTGGTCCGTCGGGAAAGCTCGGACACTGGCGCCTCGTCGGCATCCCCGACGAGGTTGTCGACCAGTTCTCGAAGCGCTCCGGGGAGATCGGCGCAGCAATGG
>JBPCJK010000063.1:0-5685 GCA_051005375.1 Acidimicrobiales bacterium | reverse complement strand
CTGTCACCGCCCTGGTGATCCCTGGCCTGGTGGTGGTCTTCCTCGGCGGGGCGATGCTCCTGGAGTCACGCCGCAGGGCCGTCTCTCGGACACAACGGACCAGCTCCAGGACCTGACACGGCACCGCCTGGTCCGGCGGGGCCCGGCCAGGCGCTCATCTCCACGATGCTGTTGCGTCGAAGAAGTCGATGCCCGACAAGGCGCCGACTCGGCGCACCCGGGAACCTGCGGAATACTCCTCCGGTGGCGCCACTGGCGGCCGCACCCAGCGAGTATTCAGCGAAGTCGAGGGATCGTACTCTGCCGTCGAAGTCACCCAAAGTGGGCGCGTCGAGCTGGAAGCGCTCTCCAGGTCGGGCGATCCCCTTCACGTCGAGCACCAACAGCGGTGGCCCGACGGCTGCCAAAGGGTGCCCCGCACCGCCGCTCGCCGCCGACAACATCCCGGCGAAGTGGGGCTTCCCCCCAGCGCTACGTCGTGGCCGGCAACCTGCCCGGCAGTCGCTGCCAGGACGTCACCAGACTGAGCGTGCCCATCCCGTGTTCGCCGACGTCAATCGGCGTCGGCGGCTTGGCCGGTGACCTCATCGGCGAGACCGGCAACGGTGGCGATGCCGGCGCGACCGTGCCGTCGGGGTAGGCGTCGGCCCGCTCGGGCGCCCTCGCCTGCTGAGCGCTCCGCTCTCGCCAAGTGGCCCGCTTGAGGAGTAGCAGCGCCGACGAGCCCGAGCGCGGTAAACGTCTGGCGGATGCGGTGCAGCACCGACGCTGAGCACGTGGCGGCGAGCTGGTCCATGAGGTCATCGACGTCCTCCCGGCTGTCGAGGAGCCACCGCGACAGCATGCCGGTGTCCATCCACACCGCCAGCGGCGCATCCAGGCCGGCCTTCCAACCGCGGATCACCTGGCGGCGCACCATCGACCAGTCGCACACGTTCCCGAGTGCCCGGGCGGTGGCGACCAGGTCGTCGTCTTCCGCCCGTTCTGGCCCCAGGAGCGAGACAAATTCGCCGCGATTCTGGGGCCAGAACGGGAAGGAGCCACCCGCAGGCTGGCCGTTGCGGGCGAGCAGCTGCACCGCCGGGTGCAGGGCGACCACCGCCTTCCAACCGAGGTGCCGGCTGCCTCGCCGGCTCTGCCTCACGACATTTTCCAGCCATATGGTGGCGAACAACCTGGTGGTCGAGGCCGCCGGTGGAGGAGTTGGTCGGACCAGTGCCCGACGCAGGCAGTCGACGAGGAAGCCTTCGGCGGGTGGCTCGGAGAGGCAGCGCCCGTCCTGCCAGCGCACCCGGCCCACCGGATCGCCCCAGTGGCAGAGCAACACCCCGGGTTCGGACCCGGTCCCGACTGGCGTCAGCAGGCGCCTCGGCCAGGTCGCCGTGCCGGGCCTCCCCGCTTTGCGTGGCCCACCCCTCGGCGGCCACGCCGATTGCCGTCCACGCCATGGGGGCCGAGAAGCCGAGCAGAGCCTCGGTCGGGTGGCAGTCGAGGGCTCGTACTCCGAGGTCGAGGTGGTCGGCGTGGTCGAGGTCACCTTTGACGTGGAGCAGGAGTGGGGGCTGGCCCCATCCCCGCTCGGTGGTGATGGTGTCCAGGGCGCCAAGGGCGCCCGCGAGTTGACGGTGGGATTCGCTGTGGTCCACGGTTCCTCCAGGGGCAGGTCAAGGCACAGCCGTTTGTGGAGGAAGCAGGCGGCCCGGCAAGGGCGCACCCAGAGCCTGGCACGCCAGCGGAGGACGTGGCAAGGGTCGAGATCGCCCTCGAAAGGACCAGGTTCACGTCTGCTCGTCGAGCACCTTGAGCACCGTCTTCTCGGCCCGGCTCATGCGGGGGGCGCTCCGCGACGAGCGCCAGGCTTGGTCAAGGGAGCCGTCGAGGTAGCTCTCGGCCACCTGGGGGTGCACGTAGCAGTTGCGGCACACGGTGCGGGTGTTGCCCAGAGCCTCGGCGGCGGTGTCGATGGCCACGACGATGTTGTGGTCGGCCTCCTTCTTGGTGGCGTAGGCCTCGAGGCCGACCAGAGCCTTGGCCGCCACCACCGTCCCTCCCCAGGTGCGGAAGTCCTTGGCCGAACGGCCCGCACCGGCCACGGACCGCAGGTAGTCGTTGACCTGGGTGGAGGTGACGTCGACCACCCGGCCGCCTTCGAGGTACTGGAACAGGTCCTCGCCGGGGAGCTCCTGGCACTGTCTGACGATGCGGGCCAACCGTGCATCGCGCAGCTCGACCTCGATCTCGGTCCCGCTCTTGCCCCCGAACTCCAGCTCCAGACGGGTGCCGGAGACGCTGACGTGCTCGTCGTGGATGGTGGTCAGGCCGTAGGAGTCGTTGGCCTCGGCGTACTCATCGTTGCCGATGCGGATGAGCGTCTTGTCCAACAGGTGCACCACCGCGGCCAGCACCTTCTCCTCGCCCAGGCCGCGCTGGGCCAGGTCGGCTTCCACTCGGCGGCGGACCTTGGGCAGGATGTGGCCGAAGTCGGCCAGGCTCGAGTACTTGTCGGCGTCGCGCACCTCGCGCCAGTGGGGGTGGTAGCGGTACTGCTTACGGCCCTTGTCGTCGCGACCGGTGGCCAGGATGTGGCCGTCCGGCCGGGGGCAGATCCACACGTCGGTCCAGGCTGGGGGGATGGCGACGGCCTGGATGCGGGCCCGTTCGTCGTCGTTCACCCTCGAGCCGTCGGGCCCCTGGTAGGAGAAGCCCTTGCCCCGGCGCCGCCGCATGGTTCCCGGCTGGGCGTCGGACACGTAGCGGAGGCCGGCGTCCTCGGCGGCGTATTCGGCGTCGGCGTATTCGGCGTCGGCAGAGGCGCCGGCAGAGGCGCCGGCACGGTCGTTGGCGGCGATGGGCACGGTGGCCGGGTTACCCGTTGGCGTCCACGTCGATCCCCAGCTGGTCGAACAGGAAGGCCAGCACGTCGGCGCCCTCGTCGGCCTGCTTGGCCACGGGCTTGCCCTGGCCGTGACCAGCTCGGGACTCCACCCGTAGCAGCACAGGGTGATCGCCCTCGCACGAGGTGGCCGCCTGGAGGCGGGCGGCGAGCTTGCGGGCGTGACAGGGGTCGACCCGGCTGTCGCTCTCGGCGGTGGTGATCAGGACCGCCGGGTAGCAGGTGCCGTCGACGACCCGGTGGTAGGGCGACCAGGCGTGGAGCCAGGCGAAGTCGTCGGCCGACTCGGGGTCGCCGTACTCGCTCACCCACAGCTCGGCGATGAGGAAGCGTGGGAAGCGAACCATGTCCGCCAGAGGCACGGCGCAGTGCACCGCCCGGCACACCTCGGGCCGCTGGGTGATCGCCGCTCCCATCAGCAACCCGCCGTTGCTCCCACCTCGGATGGCCAGCCGGGGCCGGGAGGTGAGCCCCTCGCCCACCAGCCAGTCGGCCGCGGCCAGGAAGTCGTCGAAGCTCTGCTGCTTGTTGGCCCCCATCCCGGCCTTGTGCCATGCCTCGCCGTGCTCGGAGCCGCCACGGATCCCGGCCACTGCGTAGATGCCTCCGGCGTCGGCCACCATCATGGCCACGGGCGACCACCCTGGTCCGTTGGCGATGGCAAACCCGCCGTAGCCGGTGAGGACCACCGGCGTGTCCGGGCTTGGCGTGGTGGTGGCCCGCCGGAACAGGAACATGGGCACCGCGGTGCCGTCGGTGGACGGGTAGGTGACCTGCTCCACCAGGTAACGGCCAGGACCGGCGGCCGCGCCGGCGGCATCGCCCCATTGCTCCAGGCCGGCCGGCGTCCAGCGGAGCAGCTCGGGTGGCCGGTCGAAGGAGGTGAAGGTCAGGAAGGCCAGTTCGGCGCCGGGATCGGCGTCCATACCGGCGAGGGCGCCGATGCCAGGGAGGGCGACGGCGGCGTCACCACTGCCGTCGAGGCGGTAGCGGTGGAGGCGGGAGACGGCGACGTCGGTCGACGCCACCAGCAGGGACCCAGCCGCCACCGTCGCCCCCTCGATGACCGCCTCGCTCTCGGGGACGAGCGTCTCCCAGCGGGCAGCCTGGGGTTGGGCCACGTGCCCGGTCACGACCCGACCCCGAGGCGCTCCCAGGGTGGTGGTGCCGTACAACCGGTCGCCCACGACCGCGAGCGACGTGACCGCTTCCTCCCCCTCGATGACCACGGTCCGGTCGCCGGTGACCCGGTCGATCAGGTGGACGTCGACCCGGCTCCAACCGAGTGCCACGTGGACCAACAGCCAGCGCCCGTCGGGGCTTATCGACACCTGGGGCCAGGCGGTGCGGTCGGGCATGTCGTGGTCACCCCACACCAGCTCGTCGTGGTCGGGGTCGTCGCCCAGCGCGTGCCACCACACCGAGCGGTGGTAGCCGGCCTCGTCAGCGCCGACGACGCCCGGATCGGGGTAGCGGGTGTAGGCGAAGGCAGAACCGTCGGGGAGCCAGGCCACGCTGGCGGCCCGGGTGTGGGGGATCACGTCGGCTAGGGGCGAGCCGGACCCGACGTCGAGCACCCGCAGGGTGCTGCGCTCGTCGCCCGCCTCGGAGGTGCCGTAGGCCACCATCGACCCGGCGACCGACGGGTGAAACCAGTCGATGGCCACGGCGGCATCGGCGGCGCCGGCGGCCGGGTCGATCAGGGTCCGGGCGGGCATCCCGGCGTCGGACGCCGAGCGCACCACCAGCACCGCCTGGTCGGCGTCGCCACCTCGCTCCATGGTGAAGACCTGGTCGCCGGCAACATGAGGGGATGTGACGCTGGTGGCCCGTAGCAGGCGCTCGAGTCGGGCCCTTAGCACGGCCCGGGAAGGGAGGACGTCAAGGGCGGCCCGGGTGTGAAGGTTTTGGGCGTCGACCCAGGCCAGGGTCTCGTCGCTGGCGCCGTCCTCAAGCCACCGGTAGGGGTCTTCGACCACCACGCCGTGGATGGCCTCGACCACCGCCTCCCCCCTGGTGGGCGGAGCCGGCGGAACCCTCAGCGAGGGCCTGGCATCAGCCCCGGCCGGCGTTGGGCTTCTGGCCGTGGTTGGCCTTGGAGGTACGTGCCTTCGACTTGCGCTTGGCCGTCTTCTTGGACATGAAGGGTCACGCTACCGGTTAGGGACCTGCATCGTTCGGCCGGCCACCGTCGCCGGTCGGCCGGAGCACGATCAGTTCGCCCGCGAACCTCCGGTTCGCAGGCGATTCACCTCCCCGCCCAGGCCAGGAGATCATTGGCGGTGCCGGTGTTGACCACCCGCTCGGCGCCGACACCGGCCTCGGCCAGCCGGTCGGCGCCGTAGGGCTGCCACTCGAGTTGGCCGGGGGCGTGGGCGTCGGTGTCGACGGAGAAGCAACAGCCCGCCTCGACGGCCAGGGCCAGGAGTCGGCGAGGAGGGTCGAGGCGTTCTGGTCGGCAGTTGACCTCAACGGCGGTGCCGAAGCGCTGGCAGGCGTGGAAGACGAGCTCGGCGTCAAAGGTGGACTCGGGCCGGCCCTTGCCCGTGCGCAGTCGCCCGGTGCAGTGGCCGAGGATGTCGACGTGGGGGTTGGCCCCCGCCGTGGCCACGCGCCCGGTCATGGCCCCCGTTTTCACTCGCCACCCGGAAGGGAAAAGAAGAAAGGGGAAGGGGAAGAGGAGGGAGAAGGGGGGGGGGAGGAAGGAGGAGAAAAGAAGAGGGGGAAGGGAGAAAGAAGAAAGGAGAAGAGGGGAGGGGAAGAGGGAAAAGAAAAAGGAGAGGAGGGAAAAG
>JBPCJK010000062.1:0-43443 GCA_051005375.1 Acidimicrobiales bacterium | reverse complement strand
AAGGCAGGCTGTTAGCACTCTCGGGTGTCGAGTGCTAACGATAGGCGCGCCGGGGCCACCTGACAACTCCTCGTCCGGGGAGCTACCCCCGCTGCTGGCGCTCGAGCATCGCCCGCAGCGTGGGCAGAGTGAGGTGGTCCTTCTCACGGTCAGCGGCTTCCTTGGAGCGGACGATGTCGGCCAACGACGCCACCATCACGGCCACTTCCCCAAGGTCGACCACGACGGCGGACCGCTGAAGGTCGTCGTAGCCCTCGGTCCCGCTGGGCTGACAGGACAGGTCGAGCTCTCCATAGATGGTCGACAGGTTCCACACCTGGCACTTGGCGAGGAACTGGGCGCTGCGGTCGAAGGGCAATGGTTCCTCCACTCCCTGAGCGCGCACCCGAGCGTCCAGCTCAACCAACGCCCCGGCCAGTCGCTCGAGGTTGTCATGGTCCGCGGCTGGGCAGACGTCGACGTCCTGGGTCAGATGGGGCGAGCCGTGCACCACCGCGGCGGCACCGCCGATCAGCACGTAGTCAACGCCATGGCGCTCCAACACCTGGAGGATCCGTTCGGGCTGAAATCCGCGCTCCGTCGTCACGAGGCCACTGGACGGGCTCTGGCCAGGTTCTCGGCGAAAGCCACGAAGGTCAAGAAGCGGTGGAAGCGCTCACCCGGCGTCAGATCCATGAGCCGGAAGGCCAACGTGCGGTCGTGGTCGTCGTAGTCGACCAGGGCAGGTACCAGCTCGAGTCCGCAGGCCCGGATGATGCGGTCGAGGGTGGCGACCCGGGGAGACACGTCACCCCGTTCATAGCGGGCGATGGCGGGCTGGGACGTGCCCGCCCGGCGGGCCAGCTCGGCCTGGGTCAGGCCAGCCCGGAGGCGTGCCTCCCGGATGAGCAAGCCCCCGTCCACGGTGAGCAGCATATCAGCACAGGTATAGGGTTCACCGGCTCGGGAGCCGGAGGTTGGGCTCGGCCCCGGCGTCGAGGGGTGTGGGTCCGTCGGCGCCCAGTCGCCACCACCCTGCCGCCGCCACCATGGCGGCGTTGTCGGTGCACATGGACCGGCTGGGCAACAGGCAGCGGAGCCCGTCCTCGGCGCAGACGTCGAGGAAGCGCTCCCGCAACAGCGAGTTGGCCGCCACCCCCCCGCCCAGGCAGAGGGTGGTGGCGCCCACCGCTCGAGCCGCCCGGCGGGCCTTGGCCACCAGCACGTCGACGACCGCCTGCTGGAAGCTGGCGGCCACGTCCTCGGTGGCCACATCGGGGTGTTGGCGCACGAAGGTGACCACTGCCGTCTTCAGCCCTGAGAAGCTGAAGTCGTAGTCGTGGTCGAGCATGGCCCGGGGGAAGTCGAAGGCAGCGGGATCGCCGGCCATAGCCACCCTGTCGATGGCCGGGCCTCCGGGGTAGCCGAGGCCGAGGTAGCGGGCGACCTTGTCGAAGGCCTCACCGGCGGCGTCGTCGATGGTTGACCCGAGCACCCGGTAGCGGCCATGGCCTTCCATGGCCACCAACAGGGTGTGGCCTCCCGACACAAGCAGCGCCATCAGCGGCGGCTCGAGGTCGGGCTCCTCGAGAAAGGCGGCGTAGAGGTGAGCTTCGAGGTGGTTGACCCCGACGAAGGGGATGTCCCAGACCAGAGCCATGGCCTTGGCCGCGGCCACCCCGACCAGCAGGGAACCAACCAGCCCAGGGCCCACGGTGGCGCCGACGGCGTCGATGTCGGCCCCCTCGACTCCAGACTCCACCAGCGCCTCAGCCACCACGGGAGCCAAGAGCTCGACGTGGGCTCGGCTGGCGATCTCGGGTACCACCCCGCCGAAGCGGGCATGAAGGTCGACCTGGCTGGAGACGACCGACGAGCGGACGTCGCTGCCCCCGACCACCACCGCCGCTGCCGTCTCGTCACAACTGGTCTCGATGCCGAGCACGATCGTGTCCGGACCGGTGGTCACCGCTCCCGCTCCCCTCACCGGGAGCCTCCGAGCGGGGCCCGCTCGGCGAGCCCGGCGCCTATGGCGGACAAGCGTTCGCCGTAGGCGGGAGAACCGATGTCGTGGGCCCACATGATCAAGGCATCCTCGTTGGTCTCGGCGTAGTAGTTGCGGCGCACGCCGGCAGGCACGAAACCGAAGCGGCGGTAGAGGGCCTGGGCGGCGACGTTGCCCATCCGCACCTCCAGGGTCAACCCCCGGCACTCGTGCTCCACCCCCCACTCGGCCAAGCCGAGGAGGAGGCGGACCCCGACCGTGCGCCGTTGCCATGACGGGTCGACCGCAAGCGTGGTGACGTGGCCCTCGTTGGCCCCGATCATGAGACCGCCGTAGCCCACCAACATGGCGTCCGTCCGGGCCACCAGGTAGCACCGGTCCGGGCCCAACCCGAGCTCGGAGAGAAACATCCCTGCCGTCCAGGGCCGGGGGCAGACCTGACCTTCGATGCGCAACACGCTGCGCAGGTGGCGCCGGCGCATGGGCACCACCCGCACGTCGACCCGGGGATCGTGGGTTCGCAAGTGAGAGGCACTCATCGTCACTCCAATGTCCCCTCGACGGCGCCCGCGCCAGCCAGGTGGTCCCGGGCCTGCCAGTTGATCTCGGCGTCGGCCTTGCGCAGGTAGACGGGCGCCAGCTCCCAAGGGTTGATGAACTCCTCGCGCAGGGCCCGGGCGTGGGCCAACTGGACCAGCGAACCGGCTGACGGGTAGGCCAGCCCGGCCTCCCCGATCTCGACCCTGGTCAGTTCCTGGAGCTGGCCTGCGTAGCGCAGGGCGCCGTCGCCGACGGCCAGGAAGTCCTCGCCCGTGGCCAGGATCTCCGAGCACAGCTCGTCAGGGCCGCCGACGCGCTGCTCGGACAGCCGTTGCACGCCACCGGGAACCTGGCGGTAGAAACGGTAGAAGACCTCCCCCCTCCGGGCGTCGATCACCGAAACGATGCGACGGTGGGTCCAGCGCACGGGGAAGGCCAGCAGATCGAGGCTGGAGACGCCGATGACCGGGACCCGCAGGGCCATGGCCATGGCCTTGGCGCTCACCACCCCCACCCGCAGCCCGGTGAACAGCCCGGGCCCGACGTCGGCCGCCACCGCCCCGATCTCGTCAAGGCCGACGCGAGCCTGCCGGCAGATGAAGTCGATTCCCGGCACCAGGGTCTCGGCGTGGCGACGGCCCTTGGTGGCGTGGAAGGACGCCAGCACCCCTTCATGACCGCCGATGGCGCAACCCACCTGGGGGGTGGCCGTCTCGATGCCCAGGATCAGCACGTCACCGTTCCCCCGGTCTCCGGCGACGCTGGCTCCGGCGGTGCGGGCTCCGGTGATGAGGGGGCGAGGAGGCGGCGGAGGGTGTGGGCTCGGGACGACCAGCGACCACCCACCGTCCGCAGCGCCATGGTGCGCTCGTCGTCACCTCTGCCGTAGCCCAGGCGCACCTCGAGGAAGTCCGACGGAAGGGCCGGCGCCACCACGTCGCCCCACTCGATCAGGGTCACCGAGCCTTCGTCGACCATCTCCGCCAGGCCCAGGTCGAGAGCTTCCTGAAGGCTCTCGAGCCGGTACACGTCCACGTGGTGCAGGCGCAGCCTGCCGCCGTCGTAGGTGCGCACCAGTGTGAAGGTGGGGCTGGTGACCGGTTCCTCCACGCCCAGACCCCGGGCGAATCCTTGGGCGAAGGCGGTCTTGCCGGCGCCGAGCTCGCCGGCCAGGAGCAGGAGATCGCCCGGCCGGGCCAGCTCGGCCAGGGAGGCGGCGACGGCCTGGGTCTGGGCCACGTTGGTGGTCACCATAGCCAAGCTCATCTGGGCGCCAGGTCGGACGCCGGCGTCCCTGCCCCGGCGGGCCTCTCGGGTACGACGGACGGGCCTGACCCGTCGAGCACCAGCTTGGCCCGGACCAGGTCGGCTCGCATCCCGGCCATGGCGCCCGGGCTTCCCCGCAGCACCGCCGACGGATGGTAGGTGGGTACCAGCAGGCGGTCGTTCCAGGGATAGGCCTGGCCCCGCAGGCGGGTGATCCCTTCGGTGCGGCCCAACAGCGCCCGGGTGGCGACGTTGCCGAGGGTCACCACCACCCGAGGGTCGATGATGTCGATCTGGTGGTCCAGCCACGACCGGCAGACGTCCACCTCCTCTGACCTGGGATCCCGATTGCCGGGAGGGCGGCACTTCACCATGTTGGTGATGTAGCAGTGCGCCCGGGTCAGGCCCATCTCCTCGGCCATCAGCCGATCGAGCAGCTTGCCCGACCGGCCCACGAAGGGCAGGCCTGCCGCGTCCTCGTCGGCTCCGGGGCCTTCTCCCACGAACACCAGCTCAGCATCGGGGTTGCCCATGCCGAAGACGACATGGGTGCGCCCGAGTGCCAGCGGGCAACGGGTGCACGTGCTGGCGTCGACGGCGATGGCATCAAGGTCCGCCACGGAGCGAGCGTACCCGGCCCCTCAGGAGCCGCCGACTCTCAGGAGCCGCCGAGGTAGCGACGGGGCACCCGGGAGGAGATGGCGCACACCACCTCGTAGGTGATGGTGCCGAGGCGCGCCGCCCACTCCTCGACGGAGATGCGTTGACCGTCCTGTTCGCCGATGAGCACGACCTCGTCCCCCGCCTGGACGGCAGCGGCGGGTGCGGCCGCCCCCGACCCCGCCGCGCCGGGGGCGGGCCCACAGTCGACCAGGAGCTGGTCCATGGTGATGGTGCCCACGATGGGGCGCCGTCGGCCGCCCACCAGCACCTCCCCGCCCACCTCGGAAAGGCGGCGGGCGACGCCGTCGGCGTAGCCGAGGGGAACCGTCGCCACCAACGAGTCGGTCCCGAAGCGGTGACGCTGCCCGTAGGACACCGCCTCTCCTGCGGCCACCACCTTGACCAGGGTGACCCTGGCCTTGAGGGAAAGCGCAGGCCGCAGCACCGGCCCCCGGCCGCCCGAGCCAGGTCGGGGGTCGAGGCCGTAGACGGCGATGCCGCACCGAACCAGGTCGTGGCGCAACCGGGGGTGGTCGAGCGTCGCTGCGGAGTTGGCGGCGTGGACCAGCGGCGCCCGGATGCCGGCCGACGCCAACTGGGCCAGCACCGCCTCGAAGCGCGCCGCCTGGACCTCGGTGAAGGGGTTGTCGGGCTCGTCGGCGGTGGCGCAATGGGTCCACACCGCCTCCAGGAACAGCTCCGGGCGCTCGACGACGTCGTGGGCCAGCGCCACCATTTGCTCAGGCGGGCCACCCACCCGGTGCATGCCGGTGTCGACCTTGAGGTGCACCCCGACCGGATCACGTCCCGCCCGGGCCACCGCCTTGGCCATGCCCTCGATCCCGGCGTGGGTGTACAACGACGGGCGCAGGCTGAGAGCAGCCACGTCGTCGAGCTCAGGAGGTGACGGCTCGGAGAGCACCAGGATGGGCGCGGCGATCCCTGCTGCCCGCAGGACCTGCGCCTCGCCCACCATTGCCACCCCCAGCCAGGAGGCGCCGGCAGCAAGGGCGGACCGGGCCACGGCCACCGCCCCGTGGCCGTACCCGTCGGCCTTGACCACTGCGCACAGCTGCGCCGGCCCCGCCACCGCCGCCAGGGTGCGCACGTTGGCGGCCACGGCGTCGAGATCGACCTCGACCCAGGCCGGCCGGTCGCTGACCAACCTAAGGACCTTCGCCCATCACCGCCCTGAGGATGTCGCCCCGGGCGATGATGCCCACCAGTTGACCGTCGCGGGTGACGGGCAAGCGGCTCACCTCGTGCTCGTGCATGAGCGTGGCCACCCGCTCGAGGGTGTCGTCGTCGGCGCAGGAAACCGGCTCGACGTGCATGACGTCGCCCACGGTGGCGCCCACGGCACGGCGCAGGTCGGCTTCGAAACGGCGGTGCGACGACGGCAGCTCCAGGTAGGCGCCGAACAGCGAGATCACCGTCGGGTAGTGCAGCTTGGTCTCCTGCACCAGCAGGTCGTCGCTGGTGAGCATGCCGACGACGAGACCCTCGTCGTCGACCACCGGCCCCCCGTCGACGTCGCGCTCGACCAGGCGGCGGGTGGCATCCTGCACCGGTTCGTCAGGAGAGAAGGTCACCACGTCGGTGGTCATGAGCGTGCGGACGAGCATGGAGCGGGGCATGAGGGCGGCCTCAGTCGTGGTCGTGGTGGTGGTCGGGTTGCACTGGGTGGGAGAGGAGCTGGGCGAAGACGGCGGGGAGGAGGTCGGGAAGGTCGCCGGCCACAAGTCCCCGAGGCCAGCCTAGAGCGCCGGCCCGGCCATGGACGTAGGCGGCGGTAGCGGCGGCGAGCGCCGGGGGGAGTCCACCTGCGAGCATCGCTCCCGCCACCCCCGAGAGCACGTCGCCGGTGCCGGCGGTGCCCAGCGCCGGCCCGCCGGTGGTGCTGACCAGGACCTCGCCTCCAGGCTCGGCCACGACCGTGGTCGAGCCCTTGAGCAGGGTGGTGGCCCCGCTGTCAGCAGCGAGCTGGCGGGCAGCGGCGAGGCGGTCGGCAGCGGGACGATGCCCGGTCAAGCGGGCGTACTCGCCGTCGTGAGGCGTCACCACGGTGGTGGCTACCAGGCCCGTCGGGCGCTCGCCCAGGGCGGCCAGGCCGTCGCCGTCGACCACCACCGGCACCGGGCTGCGGTCGACCAGGCGGCGTACCTCAGCGGTCGTGGCCGGATCACGGCCGAGCCCGGGACCGACGACCACGGCGTGGAAGCGGTCGAGGTCGCCCAGCACGACGTCGGCCCAGTGGTGGGCGGGCAGGGCCGTGCGCACCGCCTCCACCGGCGCTCCTTCACCGCCACTGTCCGTACCGGCCGCGGGCGAGCTCAGGCGCACGTAGCCGGCCCCTGCCCGCTGGGCGCCCCGGGCAGCCAGGAAGGCGGCGCCGGTCATGCCCGGGCTCCCGGCCACAACCCAGACCGCCGTGCGCCACTTGTGGGTCTCGGGGGGCCGGGGAGGCAGTCGGGCAGCCACGTCGGCTTCTGTCAGCAGGTGGGCGTGGGCGCAGGGACCGGCATCGAGGCCGATGTCGGACACTGTTACCTGGCCGGCCAGGGTCCGCCCTCGCCCCAACAACAGTCCCGGCTTTAGGGCGGCGAAGGTCACGGTTCGTCGGGCGCCCAGGACGCCGTCGCCGGCCTCGCCGGTGCGCCCGTCCACCCCGCTCGGGATGTCGACGGCCAACACCGGCGCCTGGCCCGGGTCGGGGGCTCTATACCCCTTACGGCGATGATCCGCCGTGGCTGACCACGTCCCCCGAAAGCCGGTGCCGTAGGCAGCGTCGATCACCAGATGGCAGACCGGAAGGGGGGAGTGCCGGCGGCCGGCGTCGGCAGCATCGATCAACGTCACCCGCACGCCTCGGCGACGGAGCCAGCCGGCGGCGTGGCGACCGTCGGCCCCGTTGTTGCCCTTGCCCGCCACCACCACGACCCGCCGTCCGTACATGCCGCCCATCAACTCGACCGCCGCTCGGGCCACCGCCGCGCCCGCCCGGGCCACGAGGACCTCGACCGGGTCGCAGGCGGCGGCGTCAACCACCGCCATCTCCTCGGGGGTGACGATCGGGATCACGGAAGACCATTGTTGCTGAACCACAGGCGAACCAGAGGTTCGCCGGTGAACTGACGGCGCTCGGGCGCCGGCGGCCCTGGCTCACATGGGCCTGAGTGGATTAGCCTCACTCCGTGCACGACCACGACAGACCCGTCCCCCACCTGCAACGCCGCCAACTGCTGTGGCAGGGCGTGGTCGGCGCCGGCGCCCTCACGCTCGGGCCCCGAGCACTACGGGCGCTGGGGGCGGCGGTCCCCGCCACCGACCTCAGCAGCGCTGCAACCATCGCCGCCGTCGTCGTCGCCCCTCCCATCGTCACCCGTGAGCAGTGGGGAGCTGACGAGTCGCTGCGCCGCGCTAGCCCCGACTTCGCCCCCGTCAACCGGGCCATCGTCCACCACACGGTGACCGCCACCAACGAGCCTGACCCGGCCGGGCGCATCCGTGCCATCCAGGAGTTCCACGTACGGGGCAACGGATGGGCCGACATCGGCTACAACTTCGTCGTCGACAGCGCCGGTCGGGTCTACGAGGGGCGCTTCGCCCGCAACTACGGCCCCGGCGAGCTCCACGACGGCGAGGACGGATCAGGCCGGGAGGTGATCGGTGCCCATGCCCTCGGACACAACGCCGGCAGCGTGGGCATCGCCATCCTCGGGAACTATGCCGACGGTGGGGTCACCCCGACCGAGGCCACTCTCGAGGCCGTGGTCGCCGTGGTCGCCTGGAAGCTCGGTTCCCGCAGCATCGATCCGGGGGCAGCGGGAGCGCTCATCGGCCATCGTGACGTGGTGTCCACCGGCTGTCCGGGCGACGGTCTTTACCAGCGCCTCCCCGAACTGCGGGACCGGGCCCGAGCCCGGGCCGTCGCCGCCACCACGGCCAACCCGTCGTCGGACGGTGGGGGCCTGCTCGGCGGTCTTCTCGACACCCTGGGCGGTCTGCTCGGCGGCTAGTTCGGTCGGAACGGGTTCTCGGCCAGTACTGCGGCGTAGTCCTCGCCGTCGCTCAGGTCCTCAGACGCCCATGGCCTGCGGCCTCCAGTGCTGGGCCAGCACGTGCACCGGGAGCGTCAGGAGCTCGACGATGGGGATCTCGGCCAGCACCTCGTCAAGGAACGAGGGCTCAGTCTCGGTGACGGCATCGACCAGGGCGCCGTACCGGCCCTGGTAGCCCTCGAGGACGGCGCGGGCCTCTGCCACCGGAAGCTGTCCGCCACCGCGGATGTGCAGCAGCACCAGGCCGGTGGTCTGGTTGTCCTTCACCTCGGGAGCGATCACCACGGTTCGCCCGTCGCTGGCGCCCACAGCCACGGTCACCTCCCGCTGGCTGGCCACCCGGTGCTTGGTGCCTCGCAACGCCGGGTTGCGCTCCGTTCGCGACGCCATGCCGGTGGCTACGCCGCTCGTGTCGAGCACGTGCACACTGGCCGTGCCGTCAGCAACGCTGCCCTCGATGCTGTAGTGGGTGGAGCCGACCACCTCGACCACGGCCGGGCCCAGGGCGGCCAGGGAGCGCAGCGTCCGGTAACCGAGGCGCTCCCGGCTCGCCCCCGCAGCCATGACCGCACCCACCAGCGGTGCGCCGAGCAGGACGTCTTCCGAGCGAGAGATGCCGACGGTGACGGTCTTGGCCTGGTGCTTGATGGCGTCGATGGGGCGGGTCAGCTCCTCGATGGCTCGGGTGAGGGCGTTGGTCAGGTCCTCGACCACCACGCTCGGAAGGCCCAGCTTCCCGTGGTCGACCTGGTAGTCCTCAAGCGGCCATCTGCCGGTGGCGTACCCCAGCAGGGAGGCCACCTGCAGCGCGGACGCCGTGGGCAGGTGGCCGTCGTAGGCGCCACTGCGCAGGCCGTCGAGGATGCGACCGGCGATGGGGCCCAGCAGGCGGGCGACGCGCTCGAGCAGTCGGTCGTCGTCGGCCACCGCCAGCCCGGCCTCGATGGTCGCCCGGGCCTCCCGTAGCACCAGGGCCTGGGCGTCGATGGCCAGCGCCGCCTCGTAGCCGAACAAGTGCCCGACCATGGCTGACAGCACGAAGGCCAGGCTCTGGTGGACCGCAGGCACCTCGATGGTCGCAACGGCCTCCAGGAACTCCTGGCCCTCGGTCGCCACCACCACCGGTGCTGCCCGGTGGGCCCGGTAGATGGCCACCTCTTTGGCCACGTCGTCGGCGTTGGGCCCGCTCAGCCCGGCGGCGCACACGAAGACCAGCGGTTCAGACGACAGGTCGATGTGCTTCTTGTCCTCGGTGGCGTCGCAGGCGACGGCTTTGTAGCAGAGCTCGGAGAGCTTGATGCGCACCTCCTCGGCGGCGATCCGGTTCGCCCCGTTGCCCACCACCGCCCAGTAGCGGCGGCTGGGGGCGTGGTCGAAGGCAGCCTCGGCGATGGCCTCTCGCCCGGCGAGCACGCGCTCCATCGCTGCCGGCAGACGCCGTAGGCCGTCGAGCAACGCCGACGCCCGAGCGCGGTCTGGGCACCCGATAGCGTCGGCGATGCCCTCGGCCAGGAGGAACCCCGCCGCCACCTGCGCGTAGAACGCCTTGGTGGAGGCCACGCTCATCTCCACGTCCCGGCCGTCGGAGGTGAAGAGCACCCCGTCGGCCTTCTCCACCAGATCGCTGTTGCGACGGTTGACGATGGCCACCACCGCTGCCCCCCGGGCCCGCACCAGATCCACGGTCCGGTTGGTGTCGGTGGTGGTTCCCGACTGGCTGACGGGCACCACCAGGACGTCGGACATGTCGTCGTCGAGGCCGAAGCCCGACAGCTCGGTCGCCAGCAGCGCCTCGACCCGCAGCGCAGATCGGCGGCAGGCGCCGGCGACGGCGCTGGCCACGCTCTGGCCGGCGACCGCCGCAGTCCCCTGGCCGACTACCAGGACCCTGGCGATGGAGCCGTCAGCCAACCGCTTGCGCACCGGTTCGGGCAGCACATCGTCGTCGAGGGTCACACCCAGGCGGCCACCCCGATCCTCGATCCGACCTCGCAAGGTCCTGGCCAGCGATCGGGGCGCCTCGGACAGCTCCTTCAGCAGGTAGTGGGGGAAATCGGCCCGGTCGATGTCACGGGTGGTGACCTCAGCGGTGTGGACGTCGTCGTCCCCCACCGGCAGCCGGGTGCCGTCGTAGGACCAACGCCGGACGGCATCGAGCCCGTCGCCGCCGCCATCGAGGGCCCCGTCAAGGACGATGAGCTGGCCCCGGACCCCGGCGGGACCGGCTGCGGCATCGCCGTCCACGCGGAGGTAGCTGGAGGTCTCGCCGACCATCCCGTAGGGCTCGCTGGCCACCACGTAGGCGTCGTCGGCCAGTCCGATGTACAGGGCCTGGCCGCTCCCCCGAACGGCCAGCAGGAGTCGGCAGGGGGCCTCGGCCAGGCTGGCGGCGATGGCCATCGACCCCTCCAGCTCGGACACCGCCACCCGGAAGGCCTCCTCCACCGCACCGCCGTGCGCCAGCGAGCGGGACACCAGAGCGGGAACGACCTTGGTGTCGCAGGTGACCTCGGCGGGGATGCGCAGATGGCGGCGTCGACGGAGCTCCACGTGGTTGTCGACATCTCCGTTGACGGCCACGGCCACGTAGGGCGCCGATGGCCCACCCGCGGCCTCGTCGTCCTCGCCCAACTCCTGATCGTGGGGCTCTTCCTCGTGGTTGAGGGGGTGGGCGTTGGCCTCGGACACGATGCCCACGCTGGCCCAGCGGGTGTGGCCGAGCACGGTGACGCGGGCGTCCGGACCGGCCACAGCCAGGTGGAGGAGCGGGTCGCCGGTGATGGCCCGGCGCAGGGAGCGGGTGTTGTCGCCCAGCTCCCCGATCTCCGCCGCCGCCTTGTACACCAGGCTCAGCCGGCCCAGGGGAGTTCGAACCGACCCGGACCGGAACAGGGGGTCGGCGCCCCGTGCGGTCACCAGGGCGGCGATCTCGGGGCTGGCCAGGTCGAGCCCATGGCCGTCGACCAGCAGGTGGATCCCTGCCGAGTCGCGGCCCCGGACCTCGAGGCGGTCGAGGGCCGACAGCGCGGTGTTGACCGAGGTGAAGGCCTCGACGGCAGACGGGCCAGGGTCGGCCCCGGCCAGCTCGGCCACCCCCCGGGCTGCCCCAAGACGGTCACGGCCGAGGGCCCACACCGCATCCTTGAGCCGGAGCAGGGCGGCGTTGCGGGACTCCAGAGCCCAGCCCGACAACGCCGGTGCCGTGCGATCGACCTCGTGGTCGAGGCGCTGGGTCTCAGCGTCGAGGCGCTCGGCGACGGCGGCCAGGTCGGCGGCCAGGTCGGCGTGGGCGAGGAGGCAGGCCATCCCGGCACTCCCCCGCAAGGCCCGATCGAGCCCCTCGAGCTCGGCGGCAGCCTCCTCGAGAGCGACCGTTGCCCGACCCTGGTCTGCCAGTCCAGCTTCGGCCCGGGCCAGACCGGTACGGATGTCGCTTGGCGCAGGGGGCGATCGTCGAGACGGGCGACGCACGACGGCGATGATCCCGCACATGGACCGCAGGGTAGTGCCCAGTCCCACCGGTTGGACCTGGCGGCAGGTTGTGGTGGTGGGCGCCCGGTTCGGATGTGACAACTGTCACCGCCAAGACATGACGCATCCCACTACCGGCCTGCCCTCAGATCCCTAGCGTGACCCCGGAACCCATTACCGGAGGGACCCGATGACCAGCAACGCCGTCGACATCCACGAGGTGGCCAAGAGTTTCGGGAAGGTACGGGCGGTCGACGGCCTCGACCTGACCATCGCCCGGGGCGAGAGCGTAGCCGTCCTCGGCCCCAACGGGGCGGGCAAGTCCACCATCATCAACATGATGCTCGGGTTGCTGGCGCCCGACGACTGATCAGTCTCGGTGTGGGACCTGGGGCCCGCGAGGCGGTGGCCAGCGGCCACATCGCCGCCATGCTCCAACAGGGCGGGTTGATTCCGGGAGTGAAGGTGGTGGAACTGGTCGGCTTCGTGCGGGGCCTCTATCCGAACCCGTTGCCGCTTGACCAGGTGCTCGAGACGGCCGGGCTCGCCCCCCTCGCCGGGCGCCACGTCGACAAGCTCTCGGGTGGCCAGGCCCAGCGAGTGCGCTTCGCCATGGCCCTCGTCGGCAACCCTTCGATCCTGGTCCTTGACGAGCCCACCGCCGGCATGGACGTCGAGGCCCGACGGAGGTTCTGGACCAGCATGCGGGCCGAGGTGGCGGGGGGTCGAACCGTGCTCTTCGCCACCCACTACCTGGAAGAGGCCGACGCCAACGCCGACCGCATCGTCGTCGTCAACCGAGGCCGGATCGTGGCCGACGGATCGGCCCCCGAGATCAAGGCGGCCGCCGGTGGCCGCACCATCCGCTTTTCCCTAGCCGACGGATCCCCCACCGGGTTGGAGCACCTCCCTGGCGTGACCGCGGTCGAGACCCACGCCGGCCGGACGCTGCTGCGCAGCGCCGATCCCGACGCCACCCTCCGTGCCCTCTTCGCCAGCCAGGCGGAGGTGCGTGACATCGAGGTGAGCGGGGCCGGCCTTGAGGAGGCGTTCCTCGCCCTCACCGTCACGTCCCCTGAAGGACCGAAGCCCGAGCTACAAGAACGACAGAGGGAGTCGAGATGAACAACCGGCGGCCATGGCCGATCTACCCCATTGCCGGGATCATCGCCGGCTTCGCCTTCGCCTTCACCGGGCTCTTCGCCGAGCACGGTGCCCCGGTGGTGGCCCTCGTGGTGGGCGCCGTGTTCGCCGTCATGGGGCTCGTCCTGCCCAGGTTGCGGGCCGACACCGAGGGGGACGGACGCGACCCGCACCGAGGCCGGAGGCGCCGAAGTTGATGCCGCCGAGCGTTACGGCGTCGACCACCGCAGGCTACGAAGGGAGCCCCCGATGACCGCCTACCTGCGCCTCGAGGTCCTTCGGGTCCTCCGCAACAGCCGGTACCTGCTCCTCAGTTTGGCCACTCCGGTCGGCTTCTACCTCCTGTTCACGAGCATCTTCGGGGCGGAGTCGGCCGAGGGCCTGGCCCAGCCGGTCGAAGCCATGGTGTCCATGGCCGCCTACGGCGCCATCGGAGCCGTCCTCTTCACCACGGGGCCGAGGGTCGCCACCGAACGGGAGGCAGGCTGGCTCCGCCAGCTCCGGGCCACGCCGCTGCCCGCCGGAAAGGTCATCGCCGCCAAGGTGCTGGCGGCGATGGCGCTCGGCCTCCCGGCCGTCGTCGTGGTGAGCATCACCGCCGGCCTGGTCCAGGGCGTACGGCTGACGGCGGGGGAATGGACTGGTTTCATCGCCGTCACGACGCTCGGCACCGCCCCGTTCGCCATGCTCGGCCTCCTCATCGGCTACCTCGCCGACAGCGACTCGGCCCACAGCCTCACCCTCGCCGCCTGGTTCGTACTCCCGGCCATCGGGGGGCTGTGGATGCCCCTGCGCCTCCTGCCCGAGGCGCTTCGGGCCGTCGGCCGGGTCCTGCCCACCAACCGCCTCGGCGACCTCGGCTGGCGCATCGCCGCCGGCCAGGGCCCGAGGGTCAGCAGCGGACTCATCCTGCTGGGGTGGACAGCGGGGCTGGCCGTGCTCGCCGCTTGGAGCTACCGGCGGTCGAGCGTGGCGGGTTGAGCGAGCCACGATGGTGAGCGACGAAGCCGAGACCCGGCCGACATGGGTCGGGTTGTCGGACGGCGCCGGCCCCCAGAGCCCGTGCGGCTGGCGTGGTTCTCGGTGTGGCTCGTCTTCCTCGCCTACCCCGTCGGCGATCTGGTCCGGGGCCGGATCGACGGCGCAGGGGCAGTCGCGGCTTGGGTCGGGCTGGGCCTGTTCGTCGTCCTCTACGAGGTGTTGGTGCTGCGCCACCCGTGGGGCTCGCCGTCTGCATCTGGCCGGCGCCCCATTTCCGTGCTCGTGGCGTTCGCCGTCCTCGCCATCGGGCTGGCCTTCGGGTTCGGGGCCAACTGGATCGGCATCTTCATCTACGTGAGCGTCGCCTTGGGGGCCAACCTCGCTCCCCGGACCGCGCTGGTCGCCGTCGTCGCCAACGCTGCCCTGGCCCTCATCGCATCCATCGCCGCCGACGTCGGTGCCTCAAACGTCGCCTTCTTCCCGTTCATGACCCTGATGATGGGGATGATGATCATCGGATGGCGCCGGACCATGACCCTCGTCACCGAGCTCCGCGCCGCCCGAGAAGAAGTCGCCCGGCTGGCCGTCACCGGGGAGCGCCTGCGCTTCGCCAGGGACCTCCACGACCTCCTGGGCCACAGCCTGTCGGTCATCGTGCTCAAGAGCGAACTGGCCCGACGCCTCGTCGACCGAGATTCTCAGGCGGCGGGCGTGGAGGTCAAGCAGATCGAGCTGGTCGCCCGCCAGGCGCTGACCGAGATCCGCGAGGCGGTGACCGCTACCGAGCCCAGAACCTGGCCGAGGAGTTGGACCAGGCCCGCTCGGCCCTAACCGCCGCGGGTATCGAGCCGATCGTGCGGGTAACCCCCGGCCCGCTGACCGCCGCCGTGGAAGGTGTCCTCGGGTGGGTGGTGCGAGAGGGCGTGACCAACGTCGTGCGCCACAGTGGCGCCCGGACGTGCGAGATCGACGTGGCCATCGAGGGCGACGCCGTTACCGCCGAGATTCGCGACGACGGACGGGGTCCCACCCAGAATCCTGACGCGACGGTCGGCGGCAGCGGCCTCCACGGCCTGGCCGAGCGCATGGCCATGGCCGGCGGCTGGCTGGACAGTGGGGATCGCCCCGGTGGCGGCTTCACGTTGGTGGCGAGCGTCCCGCTGCGGTCCGGCGTCCCCGACCCAGCGTGATGTGCAGCCTTGTGGCATCGGCACTCCGTCCGTCATGATCCGGGTCCTGCTGGCCGAGGACCAGGGCATGGTCCGGGGCGCACTCGCCTCTCTCCTGGACATGGAGCCAGACCTGGAGGTCGTCAGCCAGGTCGGGTCCGGGACCGAGGCCGTGGCCGCCGCCTTGGAGGTGCAACCCGACGTGGTGCTCCTCGACATCGAGATGCCGGGCATGGACGGGCTGACCGCCGCCCGGGAGGTCCGATCCCGACTGCCCGGGTGCAAGGCGGTGATCCTCACCACCTTCGGCCGACCCGGTTACCTGCGGCGGGCCATGGAGGCCGGGGCCTCGGCCTTCCTAGTCAAGGACGGCCCCGCCGACGAGCTGGCGATGGCGATCCGCCGGGTCGTGAAGGGTGAGCGGGTCATCGACCCCAGCTTGGCGGCGGCGGCGTTGCGCGCCGGGCCTAACCCCTTGTCGGCACGGGAGCGGGAGGTGCTCGGCGCCGCCGGCGACGGGTCCACGGTGGCCGACATGGCGCGGCGCCTGTTCCTGTCCCAGGGGACGGTCCGCAACTACCTGTCGTCGGCCATTGGCAAGACTGGAGCCCGCAACCGCATCGAGGCCGCCCAGATGGCCGACGCCAATGGCTGGCTGAGCCCGAACCCTGACAGGTGAATCAACGGCGAACCTCTGGTTCGCCAGCGAACATTTTCAGGGCAGGACGACGAGGTCGTCGCGGTGGACGACCTCGTGGGGAACCCCTTCGGGCAGCTCCGAAGTGCGGAGGCCGGCCAGGCTGGCCAACGTCCCCGCTCCCATTCGGACCAGGCCCTTGGCGAACACCCGGCCGTCCGGTCCAGCCAGCTCCACTGCGGCGTCGGCAGCGAAGCGGCCCCGAACCTCTTGCACTCCGGCGGCAAGCAGCGACACGTTGCGCTCCCGCAGCGCCCGCTGGGCGCCCTCGTCCACCACCACCGTGCCTGACGCCCCCACGGCGAAGGCGATCCACAGCTTGCGAGCGCCGAGCCGCTTGCCCCGGGGTCGCACCACCGTGCCCACCCCGGAGACCCCGGCCACGGCATCGGCCAGGACCCCGGGCCGGTCGGCGGCGGCGATGACGGCTCGTACCCCCGACCATGCCGCGATCTTGGCCGCCGCCAGCTTGGAGGTCATCCCACCGCTGCCGGCCGGCGTTCCCGCCCCCCCAGCGGCTGCCTCCATCTCGGCGTCAACCTCCACGATCTCCTCGATGAGCCCGGCCCCGGAGTCGAGGCGGGGATCGGTGGTGAGCAGGCCGGGGGCATCGGTCAGCAGCACCAGCACGTCGGCCGCCAGCAGGTGGGCCACCAGGGCAGCCAGACGATCGTTGTCGCCGAAGCGGATCTCGTCGTCGGCGATGACGTCGTTTTCGTTCACCACCGGCACCACGCCGAGCGCCAGCATCCGTTCCAGGGTGGTACGGGCGTGCAGGTACTGATGTCGGACCATGAAGTCGAGCGGCGCCATCAGCACCTGGCCGCCGACCAGGCCGTGCCCGGCGAGCACATCGTCGTAGACCCGCATGAGCCTGCTCTGGCCCACCGCCGACGCCGCCTGGAGGGTGACCACGTCGCTGACCCCAGCGTGGGTCATCCCCAGCGCCGGCAGTCCGGCGGCGATGGCCCCGCTGGTGACCATGACCAACCGATGCCCCTGGTGGCGCAGATCGGCCACCTCGGCGCAGAACTTGGCGATGGCGCCGGCGTCGACCCCGTCTTCGCCGGTGACCGACGAGGAGCCGATCTTCACCACGACGGTCGCCATCGGCCGGAACCTAGCCCTTGGCCCGCCAGAGCGTCATGGCTACATGTAGCCATGAAGCGGGTTGGAATCGCCGAGCTCAAGGATCACCTCTCACAGCACCTCTGGGACGTAGAGGGGGGCGGGGCGGGGCGGGGGGGAGGTCGAGGTGATGGACCGGAACTGGCCCATCGCCCGCATCGTCCCCGTGCCGGTCGCCGAACCTTCGGTGCGGATCCTCCGCGCCCGTCTGCCCCGCCAGCACGGAACCTCGCCGCCACAGTGGCGATATCTAGAGGCGCTAGAGTGCCCACATAGCCGAAGCCGGGATCCGTGAGCTACGAGACCACCTGAGTCAATTCCTCGCTCGCGTGCAGGCAGGCGAGTAGGTCTTCGTCACCGATCGCGGACGGGCGATCGCTCGGGTCCTCCCGATGAGCGGTGAGCGGTCCATCGACCGTCTCATCCGCGAGGGCAAGGTCACGCCGGCGAAGAGACGGATCCGGAGTCGACCCAAGCCGCTCAAGACCCCTGGCACCGTCTCGGATCTCATCGCCCGAACAGCGACGTTGATCGCCGGCTGGCAGGATCTCCACGGCCCACCCTCGAGCATCGGTACGTGACCTGGACGGACTCCTGGTTCAGCTCGAGTTCGTCGACGTCGACGACGATCTCGAGCGGCGAGCTGGTGATCTCGCCAGTCACAGGCTCTCCGGGCGTGCGACGCGGTTCACCTGGCTGCTGCTGTGCGGGTGGCGGCGGAGGATCTCGTCGTAGTCTCGGGTGACCGTGCGCTGCTCACCGCCGCCCAGTAAGTCGGCTTGACCGTCGCCACGATCGGATGAAGCGGATAAGAGATGCGGCGGGAAGCGTGCCACTGCTCTTTCATCTCCGGCGGAAGCATCCCCGAACATCGGAGCGGAGACCGTCGACGTGCAGGGGATCGACGTGCAGGGGATCGGGCTCGACCGTGCCACCCTTCGATGGAGACCGTGGACCGCATGGCCTGCCATTGCCGTCACCTTCGGAATGGTTCTCGCCGGGCGTGCCCCAGCGCCCACGGCTGGTTCGTGCCGCTGGGTTAGCGGTCGCGGCGTGGCTGGGTCTCTTCGTCTTCACCGCAGCGTGGGTCGGGATACTCGGCCCCGAGGAGGACGGGCCGAACATCACCGACTGGTTGGCGGCCCACCAGGGCACGTCGCGGGCAGTGCTGGTCGTCGTGATGGTGGCCGCAACCTTGACCGGGGTCGGCTTTGCAGCCACCCATGTTGGGTGGCTGCCCATCGGCGTCCTGTTCCCCGTCGCCATGTTCGGGTTCGTCCTCTGCCTCCTCTACCACTGGACAGGCTCGCTGTACCCGCCACTCGCCGTTCACGCGTCGGGAACTCGCTGGCTACGACCACGGCCCTGCACTGGACATGGCAGACGCCGCTCGCGATGGCATTGCCGGTACTCGCCACGCTGGCGATCGCCCGTCTCATTGCCACGCGGTTGGATGACGACGCCATCGTCCCGTAGGGCCACTGCGGGCCTCGATCGTGGCGATGAGCTCCCTCTCCTGAGCGTGGACCGGGCGGAACATCAGGGCCAGGAACCAGGGGTAGATGTCGCCACCCACGACGCCGAGCTCGGTCGTGCCGCCCGCGCGGTCGGCTTCGATGTGCTCGACGCGGATGAGTGCCCCGCTCGCCCTACTCCTCGTACTCGAAGGTCATCAGGCCCACCCGGACGGTGTCGCCCGCTCGGGCGCCGGCTCGGGCCAGTGCCCGGTCGACCCCGAGGCGACGCAGACGGTCCTGGACGAAGGCCAGGGCCTCGCGGTTGGTGAGGTCGCTCACCGCCACCGCCCGCTCGGCCTGGCGGCCGACGACCACGAACCCGTCGTCGCCCCGCTCGACCCGGAAGCCCTCCCCCAAGGGGCGGTGCACGGCAAAGGCCTCAGGAGTGGGCACGTCGGCTCGGGCCTCGGCCACCAGCCGGGCCAGTTGGCCGAGAAGCCAGCGCACGCCGTCGCCGGTCACCGCCGAGATTCGGGCGCCCTCCCAGTCAGCGACACCGACACCTTCGCCCTCTCCAGCGACATCGGACTTAGACCCGACGGTGAGCCGGGGTCGCTCCAGGAGCTCGGGCCGGTAGCGGCCCAGCTCGGACAGCAGCACGTCTTCCTGACGGGCGGGCGCCATGCCGTCGGTCGCCGCCAGGTCGACCAGCACCAGCAGGGCCCGGGCCCTCTCCACGTGGCGCAGGAACTGATGGCCCAGGCCCCTGCCCTCGCTGGCCCCCTCGATCAGACCGGGGATGTCGGCCACCACCAGTTCGACGTCGCCGTAGCGAACCACACCGAGGTGGGGCTCCAGGGTGGTGAAGGGATAGGCGGCGATCTTGGGCTTGGCCGCAGAGATGACAGAGATGAGCGTGCTCTTGCCGGCGTTGGGCAGGCCCACCAGGGCCACGTCGGCCATGAGCTTGAGCTCGAGGCGCAGCCATCGCTCCTCGCCCACCTCCCCCTGCTCGGCGAAGGAGGGCGCCCGCCGACGGTTGGACAGGAACGAGGCGTTACCCCGGCCGCCCCGGCCCCCGGCTCCCGCCAACCAGCGGTCGCCTTCGGCCACGAGGTCGGCCACCACCACGCCGTCGTGGTCGCGCACCACCGAGCCCTCGGGTACCGAGACCACCAGATCAGCACCGCCTCGACCATGGGCACGCTTTGAGGTGCCGTGGGTGCCGTCACCGGCCCGTCGGTGGGGATGGTCGCGGAACCCGAGCAGGGAGGCGACGTTGCGATCGGCGACCAGCCACACGTCACCTCCGTCGCCGCCATTACCGCCGTCGGGGCCGCCCCTAGCCACGTGGGCCTCCCGGCGGAACGACACCGTACCGGCGCCACCGTCGCCGCCTTTGACGTGCAGCCCGCTCTCGTCCACAAACCCCGACATCGGGCCGAGGATACGGCGACCAACGCACCGGCGTAGCTGTCGCAGTCCCTGAGTAGGTTGGCCCGGTGGACCGGACCCTCCCGACGACCCGTCTGGCTCCGGCGGAGGTCGCCCACCGGGCTGCGCCGGTGGGGAACGCACCCCTGCGCCTGGTCGAGCGGGCCGGCCGTGAGGATGCTGAGGACGCTGAGCTGGCCACGGGGGCGACCCGAGCGATCGGAGCCGGCCGCCGGGCAGCACCGGAGGCGCCAGACCGCTTTCGCACCTGCTTCGAGCGCGACCTCGACCGGATCCAGCACAGCCGGCCCTTCCGCCGCCTGGCTGGAAAGTGCCAGGTGTTCATCGCCCCCGTCGACGACCACCTCCGCACCCGGCTGACCCACGCCATCGAGGTAGCGCAGGTGGCGGCCTCCATCGCTCGGAGCGCCGGGCTCAATGTGAGCCTGACCACCGCCGCCGCCATGGCTCACGACTGTGGCCACGGCCCCGCCGGCCACGCCAGCGAGGAGGCGCTGTCGAGCTTCACCCCCAAGGGCTACCACCACGCCGTCTACGGCGCCGACGTGGTGCTGGCCCCGCTCAACCTGTGCGTCGAGACCCTCGACGCTGTCCGCAACCACTCCTGGAACCGGCCGGCCCCGGCCACCGCCGAGGGCGAGGTCGTGGCCTGGGCCGATCGGATCGCCTACGTCTGCCACGACTTTGAGGACGCCGTCGACGCCGGCATCGTGGCGCCCGACGACCTGCCCGACGAGGTGGCCGAGGTGGTGGGCAGGAGCCGTTCCCGCCAGTTGGGGGCGTTCATCCACGCCGTGTTGGCCACTATCGCCGACACCGGCGCCGTGTCCCTGCGCCAGCCCGAAGCCAGCGCCCTGGCGGCGCTGCGACGCTTCAACTACGAGCGGATCTACCTGCGCCCAGAATCAGCCGAGCAGGCCCGCCGGGTCATACGCCTGCTGCGCTCGCTCACCGAGTGGTTCATCGCCCACCCGCGCCAACCGGGTGATAGCCATGCTCCGGCGCCGGGCAGCCCCGAGGCCATGGCCGAGGCGGTCCGCTACGTGAGCGGGATGACCGATCGCTTCGCCATGGACCTCGCCGTCGAGCACCTCGGCTGGGACCGCTCAGCCCTGCCAAAGGGGGTGTGAGTCAGGCCCTGGCCGCAGGGACGGCGCCGTCACCGGCGGGCAGGACGTCGACGAGCTTGCGACCCTTGCGAGACCCGAACTTAACCAGTCCGGGAGCGGTGGCGAACAGCGTGTCATCGCTGCCCCGGCCCACGTTCTCGCCGGGATGGAACCGAGTGCCCCGCTGGCGCACGATGATGGCGCCGGCCTTGATGACCTGGCCGTCGTACATCTTTACCCCGAGCCGCTGCCCGGGAGAGTCGCGGCCGTTGCGGGTGGAGCCTCCACCCTTGGTCTTGGACATGTCAGCTCCCCTTGGAGGTGCCGGTGATCTCGGTGATCTCGATGGTCGAGTAGTGCTGGCGGTGGCCCCAGTGCCGGCGCTGGTTGCTCTTGTTCTTGTAGGTGAAGCCCCGGACCTTGGGCCCCTTGGCGGCGCCCACCACCCGGGCGGCAACGGAAGCCCCGGCCAGCTCTGACGGCGTGGCGACCACGGTCGACCCCTCAACCAGCAACACCGGGGTGAAGCGGACCTCCTCGCCCAGGTCGGTGCCCAACAGCTCCACGTCGAGTCGCTGGCCCTCCGCCACCCTGGACTGCTTGCCCCCGGTCTTGATCACGGCGTACATGAGGCTCCACGATAGCGGTTGGCGAGGGAGCCCCCGACGACGGGACGCTTGGGGGAGGCCAAGGGCCCGACCATCCCGCCTACTCCAGGCTCTCGCCGATGAGGACGCCCCGCCCGTTGCACGTGGGACAGGTGCTGGACAGCGATTCCAACAGCCCCTCACCGATGCGCTTGCGGGTCATCTGCACCAGGCCCAGCTCGGAGACCTCGAACACCTGGGTGCGGGTCTTGTCACGCGACAGCGCCTCGCGGAACACCCGCATGAGGTCGTCACGGTTGTCCTTGACCTCCATGTCGATGAAGTCGATGACGATGATGCCCCCGATGTCCCTGAGGCGGAGCTGGCGGGCGATCTCCTGGGCCGCCTCCAGATTGTTGCGGTAGACGGTCTCCTCCAGGCTGGTACGACCTACGTTGCGCCCGGTGTTGACGTCGATGACGGTGAGTGCCTCGGTGCGCTCGATGATGAGGGAGCCTCCCGACGGGAGCCACACCTTGCGGTCGAGGGCCTTGTGCAGCTGTTCGTGGACGTGATGGCGCTCGAACAGCGGAAGCGGCTCGACGTCGAGGTCGTAGTGCTCCACCCGGTCCGACAGCTCTGGGGCGATAGAGGCGACATAGCCGTGCACCTCCTCGTACAGCGACCGGTCATCGATCAGCACTCCCCGATACGACGGGTTGAACTCCTCGCGGATGACCCGCACGGCCATGGTGGGCTCGCCGTACAACAGGGCGGGGGCGTGGGCGGAAGCAGCCAGGCCCTGGATGCGCTCCCACTGGCGCAAGAGGTGACCGACGTCGCGCTGGAGCTCACCGGTGGTGGCGCCCACGGCGGCGGTGCGCACGATCACCCCGTGGTCGGTCGGCTTGACCTGGTCGAGAACGGCTCGAAGCCGCTTGCGCTCCTGGTCCGATAGGCGCTTGGAGATGCCGTAGGTCGCCGAGTTCGGGATCAGCACCACGAAGCGGCCCGGCAGCGAGACCTCGCCGGTGAGGCGCGCCCCCTTGTGGCCGATGGGGTTCTTGGTCACCTGGCAGATCAGCGACTGGCGAGCTCGCAGGATCTGCTCGATGCGCGGTTTGCCTCCCTCCTCGACATCCTCGGCGTCGTACTGGAGATCGCCTCGGTAAAGGACGGCGTTCTTGGGGGTACCGATCTCCACGAACGCCGCTTCCATCCCCGGGAGCACGTTCTGGACCCGTCCCAGGTAGACGTTGCCGTGGATCTGGGAGTCGTCGTAGTGGGCAACGTAGTGCTCGATGAGCATCCTGCCTTCGAGCACGGCGATCTGGGTCGACCTGGCGCCAGCGTGGACGCACATGAGGTAACGGCCCACCGGTCGGCCGTTGCGCTCCCGCCCCCGTCGCTGCTCCAACGCCTTGGCATCGAGTTCGGTGGTGGAGACGTCCTCCGCCCGCTCCTCGCCGCCTCCCCCGCCACCCCGACCTCGTCGGCGACGACCGGTATGGGCGACAGCCTCCACGCCTCCGGAGGCGGCGGCACTGCGATGGAACCGGGATGCCCGAGGCGGGAGGCCAGCAGCGGGAAGGGTGTCGCCAATCTGGGGCTTGCGGGGGACCAGCGCCTTCTCGGCTGCCTCCGCCGACGCAGTGTTCTCCCGCAGCCGCTCGGGAAGCTCGTCGGGCAACCGGTCCTCCACCGGGCGATGGTCCCGGCCGAGCTCGAGGTCCGATCTGGGGCTGGGCGAAGCGAGAGGGCTGCCGGGGCGTCCGGCCCGAGGGCCACGACGTCGACGAGAACCCCCGGGCTGGTCAGCAGGGGTCACCTCAGGAGCCGGGGTAGGAGGACGCTCAGAAGGAGGCGGGGGCGGGGAGGATGCCGGAGCCACCTCGGTCGAGGGCGGCTCGCCGGTCGAGGACGGCCCTTCGGTCGAGGCCGGGCTCCTGGTCGAGGGGGGCTGGCTACTGGTGGAGGCCGGCATCGGGAGATCGGGTGCGGGTTCGGGCATGCTGCTGGTCCCTTCGACTGGCGCGCGGCGGCGCGTGCGGGGCGCGGGTGGCATCGAGGTCGGCCGCAGCAACGAGCGGCTCTCCTCGCTCGCCGTCGCGCCAGATCCATTGGGCCGTCCTGACCACCCTTCCCTCCTCCAGCCCCGGGGCGAGGGCGCGGAGCAACTCTCCTGGGCGCACACTGCGAGGGTGCACGGCCAGCTCGGCCTCGAGCTCGGTGCCGACCGGGGTGCTCCCGTTCACGGCGACAGACAGGACTGCGGGCCGGAGATCATCGGTGACGTCGCGGCCCTTTCGTTGGCGGGTGACGAACAGGGTCTCGGCCGACCTGGCGGCGACGACCAGCTCCTCAGCGGCGTCAGGATCGAGGTCGAGCGCCTCGATGCGCCACGTGCAGGAGCGGACGGCCTCTTGAAGCGACACCTGGCCAGCCTGGACGAACCCGGCGGCGAGGACGTCGATCCCGACCGGAAGCTCCTTGGAGAGCCGCTCGGGAAGGTCGGCCACATCGGGTGCGCCAGCAGCGGTGAGCTCATGGGCGGGATCATCGGCGGCAGAGCCGGCCAGATCGACGTCGAGGTACTCGGCCAGCGACTCGTGCCCAGTCGACAAGGCCAGACCGAACGACAGCTTGGGGCGGGGGGAGAAGCCGGCAGTGTAGACGACGGGAAGACGGGCCCGGCGCAGCGCCCGTTCCCACATCCGCACGACATCACGGTGGCTGGTGAAGCGAACTCTGCCCAACTTGGCGAAGCGCAGCCGGACCCTCACAACGACGACCTCCTCGCCGACTGCCTCCACGCCGACGGGCTCCACGCCCCTCCGGCCGCACCTATCGGCCGCCGGCTCACGGCGAGCCCTGACCACTTCTAGACAGGAGCCGCACGGGAACGGCGCCACCGACTCCCCGGTCCTGGCCGGTCCCCTGGCTGCCGCCGGCGGGTGGGGTGGCCGAGGCGACCACATGCTCGATGCTGTAGCCGGTGCAGGCGCCGCAGTCGTAGCAGGGCGTCCAGCGGCAGTCCTCCAGGCCGACCTCGTCGAGGGCATCGCGCCAGTCCTGCCAGAGGAAGTCCTTGTGCAGCCCGGCGGAGATGTGGTCCCAGGGCAGGACCTCGTCGTGGTGGCGGTGGCGGTACACGATGTCGTCGACAGAGAGTCCGTGGGCGGCGATGGCGTCTTCCCACAGGGCCAGATCGAAGTGCTCGGACCACTCCTGGAAGGTGCCGCCGCTGCGCCACACCTGCTCGATCACCGGGCCCAGCCGGCGGTCGCCACGGCTGGCGATGCCCTCGGCCAGGGTGGCCTTGGGATCGTGCCACTTGAACTGCACTCCCCGGTCGCGGCGCAGCGAGTCGCGCAGCAGCCACATCTTGCGTTGCAGCTCAGCGGCGGTGTTCTGCCCGAACCACTGGAAAGGGGTGAACGGTTTGGGGACGAAGCCACCTACCGAGACGGTGACCGACGCCCCCTTGGTGTGGCGCCGGCCGACCTCCACGCAGTTGCGGGCCAGCTCGGCGATACCGAGGGTGTCCACGTCGGTCTCGGTGGGCAGGCCGGTCATGAAGTAGAGCTTCATGCGACGCCAGCCCTGGGAGTAGGCCGACTCCACCGCGCCGTACAGGTCTTCTTCGCGGATGAGCTTGTTGATGACCTGACGCATCCGCCACGTCCCGGCCTCGGGGGCGAAGGTGAGCCCGGTGCGCCGGGCTTTCTGGAGCTCGGCGGCGATGCCAACGGTGAAGGCGTCGACCCGCAGCGAGGGCAAGGAGACCGACACCTGGCCGCAGTTGGTGGGGTCGTCGACAGTGTCGGCCACCACCCGCTCTATGCCGCTGAAGTCGGCAGTGGACAGCGACGTGAGGGCGACCTCGTCGTAGCCGGTCCGCCGCAACCCGTCGCCCACCATTCGTCGGACCTGGGCCTCGGGCCGCTCCCGGACGGGGCGGGTGATCATTCCGGCCTGGCAGAAGCGACAGCCCCGGGTGCAGCCTCGGAACACCTCCACGTTGAGGCGGTCGTGGACCACCTCGGTGAGCGGCACCAGCTGACGCCTGGGATAGGGCCAGGCACCCAGATCGGCGATGGTGCGCTTCTCGACCCGCGCGGGGACATCGGGGAACCGGGGGGTGACAGCCACCACACGGCCACCGTCGTAGGCCACCTCGTACATGGACGGGACGTAGACCCCGGCCAGGGTGGACAGGTCGTGGAGGATGCGCTGGCGGGATCCCGCGGTCCGCCCTCCCGCCTTCCACTCCCCCACCCGCTCGGTGATCTCGGAGACCACCTCCTCGCCATCACCGAGGACGAAGAAGTCGATAAAGTCGGCCAGGGGCTCGGGGTTGTAAGTGCAGTGACCTCCTGCGCCGATGAGGGGGTGCTCGGGGTCCCGGGCCTCGGCCCGCACCGGCACGCCAGCCAGGTCGATGCAGTTCAGCACGTTGGTGTAGACGAGCTCGGCCGACAGGTTGAAGGCGAGCACGTCGAAGTCGCTGGCCGGGCGATGGCTGTCGACCGAGAAGAGCGGCAAGCCCCGTGCTCGCAGCAGGGTCTCGAGGTCGGTCCACGGGGCGTAGGTGCGCTCGGCCACGGCATCAGCGCGCTCATTGAGGATCTCGTAGAGGATCTGCAGGCCCTGGTTGGGTAGACCGATCTCATAGGTGTCGGGATAGGCCAGCAGCCACGCCACCTTGTGAGCGGCGTGGACGGGGACCTGGGAGCCGTCCTCGCAGCCGATGTAACGGGCCGGCTTTTGCACCTTGGTCAACAAGGGCTCGAGCTGGGGCCACAGGGAAGGCATGATCCCTCCGATGTTACCGGAGCCCGACTCGGCGGCTTCCCGGCCGGCGATGACCAGGCCGAAGGTGTCCGGCGCCCCTCGAGCACCTCGCTAACATCCCCGGGGATGGGTTGGCGTCTCCACTTCAGGCCGCAGATCACCGATGGTGCGACCACCCGCCCCTTACCGAGATGAGCGGGTGACGATCCTGGACGACGTGGCCGCGCGGGTGGACGCACTGGAAGCGGCCAATGGACGGGACGGCGCCATCCACCAGATGCTCACGGCCATGGCCCAGACCCTCGAACGGTTGTCCAGTAAGGTAGCCACGATGGAGTCGGTGCCGGAGCGCCTGGACGCCCTGGAACGCTCGGTGGCCGAGGCTCCGCCGGCCAAGGTTGTCACCGAACTGGTCAAGGGGTCGGAGCGGATGATGGCCCACCTCGACCGGCTGTCGGCCCAGGTCGGCCCCCTCCAAGCTGTACCCAAGCGAATGGTGGCGGTCGAAGGAGCCCAGGGACGACTCGGCGCAGTAGAGAAGGCCTTGGCCGGCCTCATCAGCTCCGCTCAGCAGCAATCGGCTGATGTGGCGGCGCTGAAAGCGTTCGCGGAGCGAGTGGCGGCGCTGGAGGAGGTGGCCGGCGGGTTGTCGGCCATCGAACCCGCGCTCGCCGACTTCGGGCAGGGCCTCGAGGAGGTTCGAGCCAACCTGGCCCCCATGGCTGAGGTGGTGAAGAAGGTCGAGGCGCTGGAGCAGGCCGGAGCCCCGCCCTCCGAGAGGCTCCTGACCAGCGTCACCAAGCGCCTTGACCGGCTCTCCACCCAGGCGGCCTTGATCAAGGAGGTGCCCGACCGGCTGGACTCCCTGGAGAAGGCGGCGGCCGACGGTGACAGGGCGAGCGAAGCGCTGGAACGGCTGGATCAGCTTGCCGCCCACGTCCACGCCCTGCAGGAGCGCTTGGACGATGTGCCTCTCCGCCTGGCATCGCTCGAGCAGGCACGGACCTCGCAGGTGCTGGACCAGATGGGCTCCCGCAATGAGGCCCTGAGCCGCGGCCTCGGCGGCGCCATCGACATGATCGACCAGCTCTCCCACCAGATCACCCTCCTGGAGCACACCGTGCACCCGGAGCAGGGGACCTCCGGGTCGTCTCTGACTACTTGAACCGGCGCATGTGGACGTTGAGCACCAGGCCGATGGCGGCAAGGGTGGTCAGCATCGAGGATCCCCCGTAGGACATGAGCGGGAGAGGTAAGCCGGTGATGGGCATGATGCCCATGCTCATGCCCATGTTCTCGAACACCTGGAACAGCACCATGGTGAGCACCCCGACGCACAACAGCGTGCCGAACAGATCCTTGGCCAGCTGCGCCGTCCGCCACACCCGGAACACGATCACGCCGTAGAGGACCAGCAGCGTCGCTGATCCCGCGAAGCCGAGCTCCTCCCCCACCACGGTAAAGATGAAATCGGTCTGCTGCTCAGGGACGAAGCCCAGCTTGGTCTGGGTGCCCTCGTACAGCCCGGCGCCGAACAGGCCTCCGGCGCCGATGGCCGTCTCCGCCTGTTCCGACTGGAAGCCCGACTGGGCGCTGCCGTCGCTGGACGACCGGGCGAAGTCGGTGAGCCGGTCCCGCTGGTAGCTGTCGACCTTGTCGAAACGGAACATGGCGAACACGGCCAGCACCCCGACGGCGACCAGCACGAGGAGGTGGCTGGGACGAGCCCCGGCCACCACCACCACGCCCAGGCCGATGGTGACCAACACCAGCATGCTGCCCAGGTCGGGTTGGAGCAGGACCAGGCCGGCGGGCACGCCTGCCACCGCCATGCAGATGCCTAAGCGGCGGCGGTCGAGGTGGCCGCGTACCGACGAGCAGCACGTGGCCATCACCACGATGACCACCAACTTGGTGAACTCTGCCGGCTGGAGCTGGAACGACCCTATGGAGAACCACGACTTGGAGCCGTTGACCACGGTGCCGAGTGGCGAGATCACCAGCACCAGCAGCACCAGGCAGGTGAGGTAGCCGAGCGGCCCGAAGTCCCGGAAGCTGCGGTAGTCGATGGCCACCACCACCGCCATCACCACCAACCCGATGCCGACGAAGGTCGCCTGGCGCTTCAGGTAAGTGTAAGGGTCGAGGCCGGCGTCGGCCATGCTCATCCGGGTGGCGGAGAAGACCATCAAGCAGCTCAGCCCGGCCACGGCCAGGGTGGCGCCCACCAGGGGCCAGTCGAGGTGACGCCACGGCGCCGCCGGATCCCGCCTCAGGCGGTCGCCCAGACCCCGGGGAAGCACGGTGGTGGTCATTGCCCTAGTCCCTCCCCGCCGCCAACTGGACCGGGGTGGGCTGCTCCACGCCGGAGAGGGTACCGAGGAGCCGGCGGGCGACCGGGGCGGCGGAGGTGGCGCCGAAGCCCCCCTGCTCCATGACCACGGCCACGGCGTAGCGGGGGTCGTAGGCAGGGGCGATGGCGGCGAACAGGGCGGTGTCCCGCTTGCCTCCGCTGACCTGGGCCGTGCCGGTCTTGCCGGCCACCGGGTACAGGGCCTGGGGGAAGCCCTCGAAGGCGTTGAAGGCGGTGCCCTTGGGGTCCTGGGTGACTCCGACCAGGCCGGTGAGGATGGGCGAGCGCACCTCGGCGGGGATCTCCGTGTGGGCGGCGATGCGGGGGGCGATCACCCGGACCAGGGTCCCGTCCTGGCGCTGGACCCTCAGGGCCAGGTTGGGCTGGTAGCGGGTGCCCCCGGTGGCGAAGGTGGCGTAGGCGTTGGCCAGCTGGACCGGGGTCACGGTGAGCTCCCCCTGGCCGATGGCCAGGTTGACGTTGTCGCCCACCCGCCACGTCCCCTCGGGGAAGGCCACCGGGTTCTGCTGGTTGAGCTGCGCTCGTGACCCAGGGGTGGACAGCCGGCCGGCGGCCTCGGAGGGCAGACCCACACCCGTCTTGGTCCCAAAACCCAGGTCGGACGCCTTGTCCTGGATGGCGGTTTCCCCGAACTGCTCTCGGCGGTCCCACAGGTCGGCGCCCATTGAGTAGAAGAACACGTCGCTGGACACGGTGAGGGCCCGGCTGAGGGCCACCGGGCCGTAGGCGGCGCCGCCGGCGTTTCGCCTCCCGCAGCCGCGGGAGCAGTTGGGGATGACGTAGGTGCCGGTGTCGTTGACCACCGTCTCGGGGGTGATGAGCCCCGACTCCAGGCCGGCCATGGCCGTCACCAGCTTCCAGGTGGAACCTGGGGCGTACTGGCCCTGGACGGCCCGGTTGACGAAGGGGGTGCCCTGGGCCGGGTCGTTGAGCTCGGCGAAGCGCTGGCTGCCGATGCCGTAGACGAAGTCCGCAGGCGAGAAGGTGGGCCACGACGCCATGGCCGCCACCGTCCCCTCCTTGACGTCGAGGGCCACCGCCGAAGCCCCGGCGCTGGCGTCACCCGGCGCCCTGTCCATGCCCTGGGCCAGAGCCGCCTCGGCCGTGCGCTGGGCCTCCACGTCGATGGACAGCACCACGTCGTCGCCTTGGACGGGATCGCGCCGGCTGATCTGGCGGACAGGGTTGCCCCTTGCGTCGACCTCGAGGACGACCTCTCCGTCCATGCCCCGAAGATCGGCCTCGAAGGCGGACTCGATGCCGTCCTTACCGATCTGGGACCCGGGCCGGTAGGGGACGCCCTTGGCCTTGAGCTCCTCGGCGTTGATTTCCCCCACGTAGCCGAGGACGTGGGCGGCGAGGGTGTCGAACGGGTACGCCCGCACCGCCAACTGCCGGGCCTCGACCCCGGGGAACTCAGCTTGGCGCTCCCGCAGCTCCACCAGCACGTCCTCGGGCACGTCCTCGGCCACGGGTACCGGGGTGAACGGTCCCAGGCTCCGGTCGTCGAGGCGCTGGAGCAACATCAACGGAGGCTTGTCGAGGGCGGCGGCCAGGCGCTGGACCAGGTCGTCCCGGTCGGCCTTGTCCATCCTGGCCAGGGCCGATCGGTCGACGGTGACCACGTTGGAGGCCCGGTTGGCGACCAGGACCGCCCCGTCGCGATCGAGGATCCGCCCCCGCGGCGCGGCCAATGGGATGACCCGTTGCTGGTTGCGCTCGGCCGCCAGCTCGTGCTCCCCGGCGGTAAGTACCTGGAGGAACCACAGGCGGGCGAAGAGGGCGGCGAACAACGACACTGCCACCACGGCCACGATCCCCAGCCGCAGCCGGGAGTTGTCGGCGGTCATGGTCGGCCCACCGCTCGGCGGTTCGCAGCAGTCATCGCAGGGCGGTGCGAGCCACGAGGCTGGGGGCGATGGCCCACCGCATCACCCGCAGCACCGGCCAGCACAACAGGCCGTTGAACACCGCCACCACGCCCGCCACCGTCGCCAGGCGGGCGGAGACGAGTTGGTCCTGGCCCAGCACCGAGCCGATGGCGGCGAAGGTCAACACTCCGAGGGCGCTGGCCACCATGGCGGTGAGGACCGGGATCCAGCGGCCGGTGTGCAGGATGGTCGACTGGAAGGCGCCCACGCCGTAGCCGACCAGGCTGTAGGCCAGGGCCGAAAGCCCGAACGGGGTCTGGAGGAAGCAGTCGGCGAGCAGCCCGGCGACGAATCCGACGGCGGCGCCCCGGTCGGCCCCACTGGCGATCCCGGCGACGATGCCCACCAACAGGAGCAGATCGGCGGCCACACCGAAGACTCGCAGTTCCGGCAGGACCGCAGTGTGCAGGACCACCGCCAGGAGCAGCACCGGCGGCAAGCGAGTGGCGGTCGTCACCGGCCGAGTACGACAGGAGAGGTCTGCAGGACGCTCACCAGGCGCAGCCGGGCAAGGTCGGCGACGGGGTGGACCTCCACCTGCTGCTGGAACTGGCCTGATCCACCGGTGGCCTTGCGCACCCGGCCCACGGGGATGCCCGGCGGGAATACGCTCTCGTCCAGGCCACTGGTGACCACCAGCTCGAGGGGCGCCACGTCGACACCGGCATCGACGAAGTCGAGCGAGAGCGGCTTGGCCGGTCCTTCGCCCTGGGCCACGGCCACCTCCCCCGACCTCGACAGGCGCACGCCGACGGCCGAGGCGCCGTCGGTCACCAGGCGCACCACCGAGCGCTTCCCCGAGACGTGCACGACCCTGCCCACCAGACCGTCACCGGAGACCACCGGCATGTCGACGGCGATGCCGTCGTCGGCGCCCTGGTCGAGCTCTATGGTCTGCTCGAAGTTGGACACGGGGGTGGACACGACCCTGGCGCCCACCCGAGGGATGTCGCCGGCGAAGTCGAGGCCGAGCAGGCCGAGGGCGTCGGACAGCTCCGCCTCGGCGTCCTCGCCCCGCAGGTCGTTGCCCTGCAGATCGGCGATCTGGGCCCGGAGGCGAGCGTTCTCGCCCTCGAGGTCACCGTAGTCGGTGATCCCGGCCAGGGCGTCGCCCACGGGCGAGAGGACCGCTGCCGCCGCCGAACGCACCGGCGACAGAGCGTCGGCGGCGCCGTCGCGTACCGAGCCGATCAACCCGGTGCCGCCGCCCCTGAAGTCGAGGGTGATCACGGTGATCGACGTCAGGATCAGGAACACCAAGGTGAGACGGGAACGGCCGCCGCGCCGGGAGAGAGCCACAGCTCAGACCGCCGTCAGTGTTGGCTCGATGAAAAGAGGACGCCCTTGAGCGCCTCGAACTCCTCCAGAGACTGGCCCGAGCCCATGGCCACGGACTGCAGGGGGTTGGGAGCCACCGTTATGGGCATGCCCGTCTCGGCCTGGAGCCGTTCGCTCAGGCCCAACAGCAACGCCCCGCCGCCGGTGATGACGATGCCCCGCTCCATGATGTCGGCGGCAAGTTCCGGCGGGGTCTTGTCGAGGGTGACCTTGACGGCGTCGACCATCGACGACACCGGCTCCTCCAGCGCCTCCCGGATCTCCTGGGTGGAGGTGAGGATGGTCTTGGGCAGGCCGGTCACGAGGTCGCGGCCCCGGATCTCGGCGGTCAGCTCTTCCTCGAGGGGCCAGGCCGAGCCGAGCGTGATCTTGACCTCCTCGGCCGTGCGCTCGCCGAGAGCGACGCTGTACTCCTTCTTGATGAACTGGAGGATGGCGTCGTCGAGCTCGTCGCCGCCGACCCGCACCGACTGGCTGGCCACTATGCCGCCGAGGGAGATGACCGCCACCTCGGTGGTCCCGCCCCCGATGTCGACGATCATGTTGCCCGTCGGCTCCTGGACCGGCAGCCCGGCGCCGATGGCGGCGGCCATGGGCTCTTCGATGATGTAGGCGGGCTTGCGGGCGCCGGCGAACTCGGCCGCCTCCTGCACCGCCCGCTGCTCGACCCCGGTGATCCCCGAGGGCACACAGATGACCATGCGGGGCTTGACCCACCGGCGCTGGTGCACCTTGTGGATGAAGTAGCGCAGCATCTTCTCGCAGATCTCGAAGTCAGCTATGACGCCGTCCTTGAGGGGGCGGATGGCCTGGATGTGGGCCGGCGTGCGCCCGAGCATGCGCTTGGCCTCGGTGCCCACCGCCACCGGGCGACCGTCCTTGATGTTGATGGCGACCACGGAAGGCTCGTTGAGGACGATGCCGCGGCCGCGGACGTAGACGAGGGTATTGGCCGTTCCCAAGTCGACCGCCATGTCGCGACCCATGACGTTGGAGAAGATGTTGTCGGACATGCGAACAAGCCTCCGAGCCGGGAGGGCGACAGGGCCAGAGTAGGGGCCAGCCGCCGGCAGCCACAAGCCTAGGGCCGATTGGGATGGTTCCCCGCCGTGGGCGGCTCAGCCCAGCCCGGGGAAGAATAGTTCGATCTCCCGGGCCGCCGACTCAGGCGCATCGGAGCCGTGGACCAGGTTCTCCGTGAGCCGGAGCCCGAGGTCACCCCGGATGGTCCCCGGTGGCGCCTGGGCCGGGTCCGTGGGGCCCATGAGGGTTCGCACCACCCTCCAGGTCTCCTCTCCTGGCCCTTCGACCACCAGGAGAAGGGCTGGGGTGCGGGTGATGAAGGCCACCAGGTCGGCGAAGAAGGGCTTGCCCTCGTGCTCGGCGTAGTGGCGACGGGCAACGTCGTCGCTGATGGCGCGGAGCTCGGCGGCGACCAGGACAAGCCCCTTGCGCTCCAGCCGACCGAGGATCTCTCCGGCCAACCCCCGCTCCACGGCATCGGGTTTGCAGATCACCAGGGTGCGGGCCATAGCCGGGACAGGTTAGCCAGCCCCTCCGCACCACACCCTCCACACCGTCAGCCCACGTGGACAAGAGGGGTGGGGTGGGCCTCAGCCAACGAGGGCGGCACGGGCGGCGCCGACCACGTAGAGCGAGCCGGTGACCAGCACGACATCGTCCGCCGAGGCGACGGCCAGGGCCCGCTCTAGGGCGTCGACCACCGCCGGCACCACCTCGACCTCGGCCCCGATCGCCCGGGCCGTGGTGGCGATCTCCTCGGCCGGCACCGCCTGGGCCCAGTCGGCGGCGCAGGCAACCACCAGGCGGGCCTGGCCGGCGCCGAGGGCATCGAGCATCTCCTCGACGGAGCGGCCTCGGTTCGCCCCCACGACCAGGATCCGCTCGCCTCCGGGAGCGAAGTCATCGAGGGTGATCGCCGCCGCCCGGCAGCCGTCGGGGTTGTGGGCGCCGTCGAGCACGACCAGAGGATGGCGACCCACGATCTCGAAGCGCCCGGGCGCCGTCACCGAGGCCAAGGCCTCCCGCAGGACGTCGTCGGCTACCGGACGGGCGAAGAAAGCCGCGGCGGCGGCGGCGGCGGCGGCGGCGTTTTCACCCTGGTGGGCGCCGTGTAGGGGCAGGAAGATGTCCTCGTAGGTCCGGCCGGGGGTCCGGAGGTCGATGAGCCGGCCCCCCACCGCCAGTTCGTTGGCGACGCAGTCGAAGTCCTCGTGGCGCCGCCAGACGGCCGCCGGGCCGGCGCCTTCGAAGATCCGGGCCAACTCGGGGTCGGTCTCGCCCAGCACGAGGGTGCAGCCCGGCTTGACGATGCCCGCCTTCTCAGCGGCGATGTCGGCCCGGGTAGGACCGAGGACACCGGTGTGGTCGAGGCCGACGTTGGTGACCACAGCCACCGCGGCGTCGACCACGTTGGTCGCATCCCAGCGGCCGCCCATTCCCACCTCCACCACGGCCGCGTCAACGGCGGCGTCAGCGAACCAGCGTAAGGCGGCCAGGGTGAGGATCTCGAAGCGGGAGAGGTGGGTGCCGGACAGCGCCTCCACCTGGGCCACGCCGGCGACCGCCTCAGTGAGCTCAGCGTCGTCGATGGGCTGGCCGTTGCGGGACAACCGCTCGTTGACGCGGACCAGGTCGGGGCTGGTGTATGTGCCCACGGTGAGGCCGTGGGCGGCGAGGATGGCGGTGACCATCCTCGCCGTCGACCCCTTGCCGTTGGTCCCGGTGATGTGGACCACCGGCTGGGCGTGCTGGGGATCGGCCATGAGCGCCGACAACGTCGCCATGCGCTCCAGGGAGGGTGCTTCGAACCGTCCGGCGGCCAGGGCCTCGAGGTCGACGTGGCCGTCGAGGTAGGCCATGGCGTCGAGGTAGGACCACTCCCGACCAGGGGTGCTGGCAGCGCCACCCGATCGGGGTGCCAAAGGCCGACGCCGGGACGGGAGTTGTGGCGCGGCTACAGGCTCACGAGGACCGGGACCTCGTGGCCTTCCCGTACCGCCCGCCGCACCGGCTCGGTCATGGCCTCGACCCGGGGAAGGGCCGCTCCCGCCGCTCGGCGGGCCTGCTCCCGGGCGGTCCCCGCAGCTGCGACGACGTGGGGGCAAGCGGCGTCGGCCGCCCTGGTCGCCTGTTCCCGGGCAGTTCCCGCCACGGCCGCCAGGTGAGGCCGGGCCGAGTCAGCGGCGCGCTGCGCGCCCTCACGGGCCGATTCGACAGCAGTGCTGAGGTGGGGCCAGGCAGCGTCGGCGGCTTCGGTGGCCCGCTCCCGAGCCGACTCCGCTGCGGCAGTGAGATGAGGCCGGGCGGCGTCCGCGGCGTCGGCGGCCCGGCGAGCAGCCACGTCGGCGGCCCGCTGCACTCCCTCACGGGCCGACTCCGCCGTCCACACCGCGCCCTCGCGAGCCGACCCTGCCACCGCCACCAGGTGGGGCCGGGCGGCGTCGGCGGCGTCGGCGGCCCGGCGAGCAGCCACGTCGGCGGCCCGCTGGAGGGCGGGCCGGGCGTTGTCGGCCAGCGCGCTCACACCGGCGAGGGGGCGTCGGAGCCCGGCCGAGACCGCACGCGCCGCTCGAGCCCGCTCCCGCCGCTCCCGCCGCTCCCAGACCCAACCGCACGTCCCGCCCAGCGCCGCTCCCCCGGCAGCACCCTTGAGCACCTGCATCCCCGCCTTGTCGCTCCCCGCGCCGGCGCGACGCGACTGCGCCCCGGCCAGCGCGGCACCGACGGCGGCACCGACCAGCGCGCCCTTATAAGCCTTGTGCATGGCGGTCTCCTCTGGTTGGGTGGTGGGCGATGGCTCTGTGTCATTTACGGCGATAATCCGCCGTGGCCCGGGTCAGCTGGCGGCGCGTCGCGGCCGCTGCGTCCGCGGCGTTTCCGCCCGGGGCACCAGGGTCGGGTTGACCTTGTCCTGCACCACCTGGCGATCGATGACGCAGCGGCCCACGTCGCTCACGCTGGGCAGGTCGTACATGACGTGGAGCAGGACCTCTTCGAGGATGGCCCGCAGCCCCCGTGCCCCCGTCCCCCGCAGGAGCGCCTGTTCGGCGACGGCCTCCAGCGCCTCGCCCGAGAACTCGAGCTCGACGTCCTCGAACTCGAACATGCGCTGGTACTGCTTGACCAGGGCGTTCTTGGGCTCGACCAGGATGCTGACCAAGGCGTCGGCGTCGAGGCTCGACACTGCGCTGATCACCGGGAGACGCCCAATGAACTCAGGGATCAACCCGAAGCGCAGCAGGTCCTCGGGCAACACCTTGGCCAGGATCTCACCCACGTCCTTGTCAGCCGCCCGGCGGATGTCGGCCCCGAAGCCGACCCCCTTGCGGCCGATGCGGGACTCGATGATCCTCTCCAATCCGGCGAAGGCGCCGCCGCAGATGAACAGGATGTTGGTGGTATCGATCTGGATGAACTCCTGGTGGGGGTGCTTGCGCCCCCCTTGGGGCGGAACCGAGGCGGTGGTGCCCTCCAGGATCTTCAACAACGCCTGCTGCACGCCCTCGCCGGAGACGTCGCGGGTGATCGACGGGTTCTCCGACTTGCGGGCCACCTTGTCGATCTCGTCGATGTAGATGATGCCGGTCTCGGCCTTCTTGACGTCGTAGTCGGCCGACTGGATGAGCTTGAGGAGGATGTTCTCCACGTCTTCGCCCACATAGCCGGCCTCGGTCAAGGCGGTGGCGTCGGCGATTGCGAAGGGGACGTTGAGCATGCGGGCCAGGGTCTGAGCCAGCAGCGTCTTGCCGCACCCCGTGGGCCCCAGCAGCAGGATGTTGGACTTCGCCAACTCGACGTCGGCACCGCTGGCCGTACCCACCTGGACACGCTTGTAGTGGTTGTAGACCGCCACCGAGAGGATCTTCTTGGCGTGGTCCTGGCCGACGATGTAGTCGTCGAGGAAGTCGTGGATGTCGCGCGGCTTGGGCAACTCGTCGAAGCGCAGCTCAGCGGTCTCCGACAGCTCCTCTTCGATGATCTCGTTGCACAGGTCGATGCACTCGTCGCAGATGTACACGCCGGGACCGGCGATGAGCTTCTTCACCTGCTTCTGCGATTTACCGCAGAAGGAGCACTTCAACAGGTCCCCGCCGCCATCGCCGATCCTCGCCATCTGCCCCCCGGTTCCTGATTCTCGCTCGGTTGCCTACGCGGTGGCCGCGGCGTCGACCGGAGCCGACTCCCGTGTGCTCAAGACCTCGTCGATGATGCCGTAGTCCTTGGCCTCGGCCGCCGACATCACGAAGTCGCGATCAGTGTCCCGGTGCACCTTCTCGGTGGGCTGGCCGGTATGGCTGGCCAGCATCTCCTCGAGCATCGTGCGCATCCGTTCGATCTCCTTGGCCGCCAACTCGATGTCGGCGGCCTGGCCCATGGCCTGTCCGTAGGGCTGGTGGATGATGATCCGGGCTCGGGGCAGGGCCATGCGCTTGCCTTTGGCCCCCGCCGCCAGCAGCACCGCCGCCGCCGACGCCGCCTGCCCGAAGCACAGGGTGGTGATGTCGGGCTTGATGTACTGCATGGTGTCGTAGATGGCGAACAACGCGGTGATGTCGCCGCCAGGAGAGTTGATGTACAGGCTGATGTCGCGCTCGGCGTTCTCGGACTCCAGGTGCAGCATCTGGGCCACGACCAGGTTGGCGATGGTGTCATCGATGGGGGTGGCCAGGAAGATGATGTTCTCCTTGAGCAGCCGGGAGTACAGGTCGAAGGCCCGCTCCCCCCGGTTGGTCTGCTCCACCACGGTGGGCACCAGGTAGCTGAAGGCCCGCAGGCGGTCGTCGCCGCCGGCAAGGAGCTGCAGTGTGCGGATCGGATCGGTCATGCGGTCTGCTCCTCAGCCATCGCTGCGTCGTGATCATGGGCCTGGTCGTCGTCGGCCTGATCGTGCTCGGTGACGGCAGGCTCAAGGTCGCTCCGGTCGACCGGCCGGCCTTCCTCGTCCACGATCTCGGCGTGCTCGACCAGCCAGGCGAGGGCCTTGGTCCTCTCGACATCGGATCGTACTGCCTGAAGCTGATCGGCGCGCTCGAGCCGGCGGCGCACGTCAGCCGGGTCCTCACCCACCTGGTGGGCCACCCGGTGGATCTGGGCGTCCAGCTCGTCGCCGGTCGCCTCGATAGCCTCGGCCTCGGCCACGGCTCTCAGCGCCAGGTCGGCCTTGACGGCATCGACGGCCCTGGTGCGCAACTGCGTACTCAGCTCCTCGGAGCTGCGGCCGGAGGACTCCAGGTAGTCGGTCACCGACAGCCCCTGTGACCGGAGCTGGAACACAAGCTGCTGGGCCTGACGCTCGACTTCGGCCTCGACCAGCGTGGCCGGCGGCTCGTCGTCGACCAGGCCGACCACGGCGGCCAAGGTCCCGTCCTCGAGCGCCGCCCTGCTCTGGGCCGGCTTGATCTCGGCCAGGCGCCCTCGCAGATGGTCACGGAGCTCGACCACGGTGTCGAACTCCGACGCCTCGTTGGCCCACTCGTCGTCGACGTCGGGGAGGACCTTCTCCTTGACTTCCTTGACCAGGACACGCAGGTGGATCCTCCGGTGCTCCTCAGGGTCGGGGTGCTCGACGTCGAAGGCCAGGATGTCGCCCACCTTGGCTCCCCGCAGCTCCTGGTCGACCTCGGCGACGATGGCCTCGCTGCCGACCTCATAGAGGTAGTCGTCAGCCGTGAGCCCCTCGACCGGCTCACCGCCCAGCGAGCCGGCGATGTCGATGGTGACGTGGTCACCGTCGGTGGCCGGCCGGTGCACGACCACCAGCTCGCCGAACTGGGCCCGCAGCCGTTCGAGCTGGGCGTCCACCTCGGCGTCGCTGACCTTGGGGTCAGGTACGGTGACCCGCAGGTGGTCGTAGCCGGGGACCCGCACCTTGGGCCGGACCTCGACCAGAGCGTCGAAGGTCACCGGACCCTCGTCTCTGCCGGCGGTGACATCGATCTCCGGCGGTGCGATGGCGTCCACGTCGGCTTCGCTGATCGCTCGTTCGTAGTACTCGGGAAGCGACTCCCGCAGGGCCTCCTGACGAGCCACGTCGGCACCGACACGGGCCTCGAGGATCCGCCGAGGCGCCTTGCCGGGGCGAAAGCCGGGGATGCGTGCCTCCCGAGCGATCCGGCGGAAGGCGGCATCGATGGCCTTGTCGAACTCCTGCTCGTCGACCTCGACCACGAGCTTGACCCGGTTGCCCTCTGCGGGCTCGACAGTGGTTCGCACCAAGAGGGGCAGTGTAACGGGACGCCAGGAGTACCCGTGCGGTGTGCCCCTGGAGCCGGGAGAACCTCAGGCGATGGGGTCGAGCACCGGCAGCTTGCGATAGCAGGTGCGGTGGAAGCCGCGGTCCCGGGACCCTCTGCAGGCTTGCGCGGCTTCCAACGCGGCCTGGCGGCTCATGGCGCTGAAGGTGACCTGGACACCGGCCATGGCATCCTCGGCAGCCTGTCCAGACGCAAAGAATCCGGTCACCTCGGCCCACACCACCTAGCAGGCGACAATGCCCCCGTTGGCGATGCAGGGTCTCGCAACGCGGAGCGAGACGCAGGACCGTGAGCAGGATCAGCCCCGAAGACGTCGAGCAGCACGTTGATGTCGACCGCGGTGATCATTCCAAGCCCGCCGGTCCTCGCAGCTCCTCGACGGCCCGATCGCTGCCCCCGTCGAGGCGAAGGATCCCGTACTGCCGATCGAGGTCGTCGGCGGTTGCCTTCACGGCCACCAGTCGGCCACGCTCCTCGTGGATTTCTAGTACCTCACCGGCCCTGATCCCCAGGCGATCTCGGAGCGCCTTGGGGAGGTCACCTGACCCTTCTGAGAGACCGTGCTTCCCTACCCGAGTGATCAATGAAGCAGAAGGCTCGAACCGGTCGGCGGCTACCGTGGGTCGCACGGGGAGTAGCGCAGCGGTAGCGCACCTGCTTTGGGAGCAGGAGGTCGCGGGTTCAAATCCCGTCTCCCCGACGCACGCACGCACCACCGCACGCACGCCCGCACGCACCCGGTGACCGACCGACTCACTGACCAACCCATGACGCCACTACCGCGGGAACGACCAACCAGTCGTGTTGAGCGGGTACTAGCCTGACGGCGACGCGGGTGTAGCTCAACGGTAGAGCTCCAGCCTTCCAAGCTGGTGACGCGGGTTCGACACCCGTCACCCGCTCTCTCACATTCCGGACCGACGGTGTGGTGACTCCGCCTCGCGGTTGCGGTCCGGAGCACACACCCGGCGTTACGCCGTCGGGCGCAGGCCCGGCTACTACCCTGCGCCGACGACAGCGGTGGCGACCCGGCCTACCGTGCCGGTATGCGACCGTGGCCGAGAACCGCCGTCTGGGCCAGCGCACTCGGCATCGGGTTCTTCCAGGTCGTCGGCTCCTTCGGGGCGGCTGACGACCAACCGGAACGCAGGGCGATCGACGGCGTCGCCCTGGTGCTCGTGCTCCTCGGTCCCGCCGCCCTCAGCCGCCGTGATCGGTGGCCGCTCGTGGCCGTGGCGGTGGCGGCAGGTGCCGCCGACGTCTACATCGGACTGGGCTACCCGTACGGTCCCATCTTCGTCAGCGTCGTGGTTGCCTTCTTCGCCGCCGTCCAGGCTGGTCACCGCCGCACCACCTGGTTGCTGGCGGCGGGTGGCTTCGTCGGCTACGTCCTCGCCTCCGTCGTCGACCCCAGGGCCGCCCATGATCCTGGAGTCGTCCACTGGCACTCGTCGCCGGATGGCTCGCCCTGGTGTTGGCGATCTCGGAGGTAGTCAGGATCCGCCGCCAACAGGCTGCCGAAGTGGAGCGGGCAAAGGAGGACGAAGAGCGACGTCGCCTCGGCGAGCAGCGCCTGAATCTGGCCCGGGAGCTACACGACGTGTTGGCCCACAACATCTCCCTCATCAACGTGCAGGCGAGCGTCGCCCTCCACCTCATCGACCAGCAGCCCGATCAGGCCCGCCCGGCGCTGGCCAACATCAAGGAGGCGAGTGGGAAGACGCTGCGAGAGCTGCGGGGCGCCCTCGACCTCCTGCGCCACGGCGAGGAGGCGCCGAAGGCTCCGGCGCCGAGCTTGGCCGACCTGGATGCGCTCGTCGCCGAAGTCCGCAGTGGAGGCCTGGATGTGCGCCTCGATCACGATGGACCGGCGCCGACGCTGCCCGCCAGCGTGGAGCTGGCCGCCTACCGGATCATCCAGGAGGCGCTCACCAACGTCACCCGACACGCTCGAGCCCACGAGGTCACCGTGCACCTCGGTTATGGCGGCGAAGGCGTGACCATCGAGGTGACCGACGACGGTGTCGGCGGCCGGGCCAACCCCGGGAACGGCATCAGCGGGATGCGTGAGCGGGCACGGGCGCTGGGCGGCACGGTGGAGGCAGGACCCCGACCCGGCGGGGGCTTCCGGGTCCTGGCCCGGCTTCCGGAGGGCCCAGCGTGATCTCGGTGGTCATCGCCGACGATCAGGCCCTCGTGCGAGGAGGCTTCCGAGCACTGCTCGACGCCCAGGAGGACATTGTGGTAGCCGGGGAGGCGTCCGATGGCGAGGCCGCCGTGCGCCTGGCGATCGAGCTTCGCCCTGACGTGGTGCTGATGGACATCCGCATGCCCGGTGTCGACGGCCTGGCCGCCACCCGGCGCATCGCCGGCGACGAGCGGCTCGCCGGCGTGAAGGTCATCATCTTCACCACCTTCGACCTTGACGAGTACGTCTTCGAGGCCATCCGGATCGGGGCCAACGGCTTCCTCGTCAAAGACACTGAGCCGGCCGAGTTGCTGCGGGCGGTGCGGGCAGTGGTGGCGGGTGACGCCCTGCTCTCTCCCGGGGTCACCCGACGGCTGATCGAGGAGTTCGCCACCCGGGCCAAGGACCCGGCCGTCATCCCCGACCTCGGCCGCCTGACCGACCGGGAGCGGGAGGTGGTGGCGCTGGTGGCAGCGGGGATGACCAACGACGAGATCGCCCAGCGCCTCTTCGTGAGCTCGGCGACGGCCAAGACCCACGTGAGCCGGGCCATGATCAAGGTCAGCGCCCGCGACCGGGCCCAGCTGGTGGTGTTCGCCTACGAGGCCGGGCTGGTTCGGCCCGGCTGGATGCCCTGATCAACTTGTCGACACCCCTCTGAACACCCGCCGGCTCGAGACGAGAGACTCCACCCGCCCATCGGAGCCGCAGCGGATGGCGTTCTCACTCGCCGTGGAGAGCTTGGTAGACCCGCCCGCTGAAGCCGTCGAGGTCACGCTCGCACTCGGCGAGCCGGTCGTGGGCATCGGCCGAGGAAGGAGCGCCGAACACGTCACGGATGCTGAGCTGGCGATGCCAACGTCGGAGGCGCTCGAGGCTCTGTTCCTCCTCGTCGAGTTCGGCCAAGGTGAACTTCTCCTTGGCGATCTCGCCTTCGATCTCGGCCCGGTACTTGTCGCACTCGGAGAGGAACTCGGTCCACTCCGCCTCACGGGCCTCGGTGTAGAGGCCCTCCAGCCGCCGGCTGCCCCCGGTCTGGGCACCCTTGGCGTGGAGCACGAGGACCTCACCGTCGCCCCGGCCAACCAGCGCCACCACCCGGTCGATGCACTCGGTGAACACCGGCCGCAGGGGCAGCGCCCAGGTGCCCTGGCCGAGCTGGACAGCGCCGCCCCGCCGCAGCTCCCGCCACACCCCCACCCGATGCCGGGACGGCTCTGTGGGTAACCGAAGTACGAGGACGACCCACTCCATCGGCTCATCCTACGTTACGGTAGAGATGTAGCAGCCGTTACAAGGAGGGCGCCGTGGTCCGGATCCTGTCGATCACCTTAGTGGCGCTCATGGGCACTTGGTCGCTGCTCATCCTCCTCGCCCGACGGCTACCGCCCGGGATCGTCAAGGACCTCGCCGGCTTCCTCCCCGCCTGCCTGACGCTGGTGCGCCGGCTGTGGCGCGACCCCCGGGTCCCCCGCCGAGCCAAAGTCGCCGTCGGCTTCGCCGGTCTCTGGGTCCTCTCGCCCGTCGATCTGATCCCCGAGTTCCTGCCCGTGATCGGCCCCATCGCCGACGTGGTGGTCGTGGCCCTGGCGCTTCGCTACGCCGCCCGTCGGGTGCCGCCGGAGATCCTGTTTGCCGCCTGGCCCGGCCAACCCCGCCTGCTCGAACGACTCATCGGCACTGCCGCGCCGCCGCCGGCGACGGAAGAGCCCGGCGACGGCGCCACACCGCCCCCACCGAGTCCATGAGCGGGCTGGTCGACGCCCTTGCTCGCCTGGCCACCCCTTGGGGCTACCTTGCCGTCGGCGGGCTGGCAGCCCCGGAGGCGTC
>JBPCJK010000061.1:0-3621 GCA_051005375.1 Acidimicrobiales bacterium | reverse complement strand
GACGGCGGCAACGACCGAGATGGATGACAACGAAGGATGGCTGAGGCGGCTCGCTCGCCCGATCATCTGCCTGATCCTCGCCCTGGTGGTCGCCGGCTCACTGTTTCCATCCTCGTTCTCGGCACAGCTGCTCTGGTCGACGTTGTGGTTCGGAACGGCAGCTGGCACCCTGACCGGGCTCCCATCGCCTCCTGGCCTAAGACCGTGCGCGGATAGGCACGCTGCTCATGGCTCGGGGGCTCCGACGCAAAGAGCGAAAGGCCTTGCCTGCCCGCTCCTGCCGGCTTCGCCGGCGGGCCGCTCGGGCCACGGGTGCGCCTAACCGCGCACCCTCTAAGCCAGAAGATCAAAGGTCGTTGGAACAAGCTTCCGCTTCGCAGTGACGTTGAACGAGCCCGGCCATGGCTCCTGGTCCTGGCCGTGATGGCTATCTTGTCCTACGGCCTCCGAACGATCGAGGCTGGGAGCAATCTGGCGGCAGAAGTGCGCTTCTCGGGTTCACTGGCTGCGGCAGACGGCTGGGACGAGTTCATCGGCGAGGCGCTGGGCCTCCGGGTAACTCCTGTGCGGCCGGTGGCGGGCGCGGAACGTGGACTGGACTGTGCGGTGACCATCGGCCGGGCCGACGGCGTGAGTTGGTTGCTCGTTCCCTCCTCCACCGAGATCCGTGTACTTCCTCGCCTGACGACCGAGGTGGAGCCCCTCGTAGATGGCGATGTCCGATCCTGCTGGCCCACCCAGCCTGCACCCCCCGACCGAGCTCGGCCTAGATGAGACCGATAAGGTGGGAAGAGGAGCGACTCAGATCTCCCCCTGCCGGAGTGGGTGCACCAAGGCTCCTCGACGATCATGCGGGTCGTGGCCGCATCCGCCCATCCAATCTCGCTCGCCGTCTGGGGCCGCTGACGGTACCCCTCCACGATCGACGAACCGATTCGGTGGCGACGACACCGCTCGACTAGATGTCGGAGGGTGCGGCGCGTCTTTCCCCGATTCAGCGCTCCACCTCCCACTCCAGAACCCGGAAGGCACCCAGGCCGCCGGGGTCGGTCAGGGCATCGGCCTCCCCTATCCGGCTCCGGGCGGCCAGGGCGGAAAGGTCGCCCAGATGGGCCCGCTGCCACCACATCGCCCGAGCGTCCTCCACCAGACCGCCGATCCCGTGGTGGGCCAGCCACTCCGCCTGGCTGCGATCGCCGACGAGTGGGCGCAGCCGGACCAGCTGGTCGACCGCCACCTCGCAGGTCACGTCCTGTACGCCCGGCTGCTCGAGGGGGTGGGCGCCGCGACGGTGGTCACGGTAGGTCCGGGCCCAGTCCCGCCAGGGTCGGGCGGCCAGGTTGGCGGTGGTGTCGGCGTAGTCGACGACGATGACCCGGCCCCGATCCAGCAAGTTCAGGGCCTGGCCCAGCCACCCCACGGCCTCCCGCTGGATGGGGAGGCGGGCACCGGGCGCCGCCTTGGGCGCCAGGCGGGCCGCCTCGGCTGCGACGTCCGGGGGGGCGTCGACCACGACCTCGACCAGGCGGTGGTCACCGTCAACGTCATCGCCGTCGCCTCCATCGCCGTCGCCTCCATCGCTATCGCCTCCGCCCAGGCCGACCAGGACCTCGGACCAGTGGTCCTCTCTCCGCTCCAGTAGCCGGAAGGGGAGGTTGTCGAGCAACTCGTTGGCCAGGACCACCCCCCGCACGGAGATCGCCGGCAGGTCGGGCAGCACCGCCACCACGGGCCCCTGACCCGCTACCACCTGGGCCTCGTCGTCGGCGCCACCGACGACAGGACCGAGGACGGTGGCGGGTGGCTCCACCGGGAGCCGTTGCTCGGCGTGGCTTCGCAGTACGGACGAGCGCTCAACGGCCACGTAGCGCAGCGCGCCCTGACAGCAGGGTCGGGCGTCGAGCACCGAGCGGGCCAGCAGCCCCCGCCCTGCCCCCGCCTCCACCACCACGAAGGGATCGGGCCGCCCCAGCCGTTCCCACTCGGCGTCGAGGGCCAGGGCCACCACCGCGCCGAACAGCGGCCCCACCTCCGGGCTGGTGAGGAAGTCAGCCCGCCGGCCTGCTCCCCGGTCGTCGGAGGTGAAGAACCCTCCGGGGCCGTACAGCGCCGCCTCGACGTAGGCGTCAAAGCGGATGGGCCCGAGCCGGTGGATCCGCTCGGCGATGGCCGAGCTTGCCCGTGCGCAAGGCTGCGGACTCGACCCAGGGCGTTCGCCACCCGCCGACGTGGAGCACCCGCTCACCTCCCTTGCCAGCGCCGGCGATCTGCGTTCAGCGGTCGAAGATCTGGCTGACGGCCACGGTAAACCCAGCCAGCAGGGGGGAGGTGAGCTCGTCGCCTACGCCCAAGTCCAGGGAGACATCGAAGACCGGGGACTCGCGTGTCGAGCGACGGTGGACGAGCACCACCTCAGCTTCGGGGTCGACCAGCCACAGCTCGGGTAGCCCGGATCGCTCGTAGTTGGCCTTCTTGGCACCGACGTCGTAACGCCAGGTCGACGGTGAGCGCACCTCCACAGCCAGGTCGGGTGGACCGACCAGCCGGCGGGCTCCTCGCTCGGGCCGGTGGACCTCCGCCACCCACCACGCGTCGGGGGCGAACACGTTGCCCTGGTCGAGGACCACGTCCACCGGCATGCACGCCAGGCCCCGGGCTGGCGCTGCTTCGACCCACAGCTGTAACCGGTGGTAGAGCCAGCCGGCGATGAGCTGGTGTCGCATGGCTGGCTGGTTCACGACGATCTCCCCGTCGATGAGCTGGGTGAAGCTTTCGTCGGGGGGAAGGGCGAAGTACTCCTCAGCCGTGATCCGCTGGCCAGTCAGCGACATGGCTCCAACCCTATCGACGCCATGGTGAGGCCAGCCGATGGCACCGACGGTACGCAGTACCTCAGCACCGCGGGCACTGGCGGCGGCGCCGTTCAGCGCGGCGCGGTCACGGCGGTGGCCGGGAGGGGCGGGCAGGGAACGCTCCCCGAGACGGTGGTCCCCCGGCCTACCTCGGAAGCCATCAGGAGGGACCCGCCGAGGGCGTCGACCCGGTCGGCCATGTTCTGGCAGCCCGAGCCGTAGGTGGTAGTGGTCGTGTCGAAGCCCTTGCCGTCGTCAGCCACACTGAAGGCGAGCTCGCCGTCGCCATCCTGCAGGGTGACCGTCACCTGCGATGCCCCGGCGTACTTGGACACGTTCTGCAGCGCCTCCAGGCAACAGAAGTACACGGCCGCCTCGATGTCCTGGGGGTAGCGGTCGACGCCGTCGACCTCCACCTCCACCGCGAAGGGGACCTTGGCCGCCTGGGCCCTGAGGGCGGCGGGGAGCCCCTCGGCGGCCAGCAGCGGTGGGTAGATCCCCCTGGCCAGGTCACGCAGGTTCTCCAGCGCCTCGCCGGCCGCCTTGGTCACCTCGGCCAGCAGCTCGGCCACCGGTTCGCCATCCTCGGCCATCCGCTCGACCAGGCCCACCATGACCTTGAGGGCCACCAGTTGCTGTTGGGCCCCGTCGTGGAGGTTGCGCTCCAGGCGCCGGCGCTCCTCGTCCTGGGCCGCCACCAGCCGTTGGCGGGACGAGCGCAGCTCATCCAGGCGAGCCATGAGCTCGGCGTTCAGGCGGACGTTGCGCA
>JBPCJK010000060.1:0-24144 GCA_051005375.1 Acidimicrobiales bacterium | reverse complement strand
GCGCTACGAACGGTGCTCACACCCGACGAGCAGCTGGCAGGTCGGGCTCCGAGTCCCAATGACGAGCCGCTGACGCTCACGATCGCCTGATCACCCCTCTGCGAGAGAGGAGTGGGCTTCATGAAGCGCCGGGATCTGATCCCAGTCGCACCCACGAAAGCTCGCTCCCGACGGCAGGGTCGAGCGGTTCCTCGACGAGGACGCACTCGACCTGAGCGCTCTTTGCGCCAGCGGTCGGTGCCCGTGGCTGGGATCAGCCTGACGGATGCGGTGTCTTGTTGTCCTCGCAGAGGTGGTCCCGGTACCAGGCCACGGTCTGGGAAAGAGCATCTTCCATCCCGAACCGTGGAGCCCATCCCAGCAGCCGACGCCCCTTGGCCGCTGACAGGAACTGTTGCTCGATCTCGTGCTTGGCCGTGGAGCGGATGTCGGGCTCGAGTCGGGTGCCGGCGGCGGCCTGGACGAGGCCGACCAGCTCGAGCACCGAGAGAGGGCGCTCCACCGAGAAGTTGAAGGCCTCCCCGGCCAGGCCGGGGTCAGCGGCCATGGCCTCCACCAACCGCAGGTAGGCCAGCACCGCATCCCCTACGTACAGGTAGTCGCGCACCATGGTGCCGTCGGAGCGGATGACCGGCTGTTCGTCCCGGAGCACCGACCGGATCGTCCCTGGCACGATGCGCTGCCAGTTGAGGTCACCGGGACCGAACAGGTTGCCGCAGCGGGTCACGGTCACGGGCACGCCATGGGTCTGCCAGAAGCTGTGGCTGATGAGGTCGGCGCACGCCTTGGACACGTCGTAGGGGTTGACGGCGCGGAGCGGCATGTCCTCGGTGTAGGGGAGCACCGGCTGGGCTCCGTAGGCCTTGTCGCTGCTGGCCACGACGACTTGGCCGACCAGCGGCGAGCGCCGGGACGCCTCGAGCAGCGACCAGGTGCCGGCCACGTTGGACTCGTAGGTGGAGACGGGACTGCGCTGGGCGACGCCGACCTGGCTCTGGGCGGCCAGGTGAAAGACAGTCCCTACGTCGTACTCCCCGAGGATGCGCTCTAGCAGGGCCTGGTCGGGGATCTCCCCTGCCACCCTCGTGACCCGGTCCCACCACCTGGCCACCAGCGCCGACCGGGGGACGGCGTCGCGGGTGAGGACGGTGACCTCGGCCCCGGCGTCGAGCAGCGCGGCGGTGAGGTGGGTCCCGAGGAACCCGGTGGCGCCGGTGACGAGGACCGACCGTTCCCGCCAGAACCCGTCGCCTGAGCCCGAGTCCTCCTTCGGTTGGTCGTCGGTCGCCTCCTGGTCCACCCGGCGACACAGTAGCCAGCCGCGGTGGGTAGCCACGTCGTAGACTCCCGGTCGTGGGCCGCATGTCAAACGCTTGGCGCATCGCCAAGGCGTCGTGGGGAGTCCTGGCCAAGGACCGCGAACTGGTGGTCATCCCCGTCGTCGCCGGGTTCAGCTCGCTCATCGTCTTCGCCATGCTCGCCGGGCCTGGGTTCCTCCTCCTCGGAGGCAGCGACGCCATCGAGACGAGCAACGTCGCTCTGTGGCTGGTCCTTGCCGTAGCCACCGTGGCCGCGACGTGGGTGTCGGCCATCGGCCAGGCCGCGGTGGTGGCCGGTGCCGGCCAACGCATGGACGGTGGCGAACCCACGTTGTCGTCGGCCTACGCGCTGGCCCGCACCCGTGCCGGGCGCCTTCTGGGATGGGCCGTGCTCGCCACCATCGTCTCCGTCGTCCTCGACCAGATCGAGCACCGCCTCGGCATCCTCGGCCGAGCCGTGTCGTGGCTCGGCGGCATCGCCTTCAGCGTCATGTCGTTCCTCGCCCTTCCCGTCATCGTGTTCGAGGACGTGGGCGCCATCGAAGCCTTCAAGCGGTCCTCCCGGTTGTTGAAGGGCACGTGGGGGGAGCAGATCACGTTCAACTTCGGCTTGGGCCTGCTTGCCTTAGTGGCCCTCCTCCCCGCCATCGTCCTCGGCTTCGGCCTGGCGGCCACCGGCCTGGTCGTGCTCCAAATTGTAGGGATTGCCCTCGCCGTCGTGTGGGCGGCGGCGGTGCTGGCCGTCACCTCGGCGCTGTCGGCGATTTTCAAGACCGCCCTGTACCGCTGGGCCACCGGGCTCCCGGTCGATCCTGCGTTCAGCACCGACGAGCTTTCGGGCGCCTTCCGCCACCGCCGCTGACCGGTCCAACCTCAGTGACGAAGCTGAAGTCGACGGCTGCTGCACGCTCAGGTTTCGCCTCAGTGCGAGGCAGGCTCTCCCCCACCGGAGCCCCTGGGCCTGATCGGGTCGGGCCCGGTGCGGCCGATCGCTCAGAAGAAAGGGTGCCTGGCGATGCTCCGATCGCCATCCGAGCGGTGGTGGTCATGCCCTTGGCCTTCCTGCGGGGCGGAGCCGAACTGGCACTGCGCAACCTGGTCTGTTTCGGGAACGGCCACGGCATCTCCTGGTTGGTGGTGTTCTTGGAGCACGGGCCCATGGTGGACGATCTCGCCAGCCAAGGCGTCGCCACGGTCGTTGTTCCCGCCGGGCGGTTTCGCCAGCTGGCCCGGACGGCGGCGACGGTACTGGGGATCACGAGACTGATCCGGAGGCACCGTGCTGACGTTGTCGTGAGTTGGATGAGCAAGGGCCAGGTCTACGGAGGTCCGGCCGCAGCGCTGGCCCGGGTCCCGGCCACCTGGTACCAGGTGGGCACCCCTTCGCCCGGATCACGGCTGGAGCGGCTGGCAACGTTGTTGCCGGCCCGCACGATCCTGACCTGTTCGGGATCGGGTGCCGTTGCCCAGGACGGGCTCGTCCCCCGGCGGCCCGTACGGGTGGTGTACCCCGGGATCGCTCTCGACCGATTCGATCCTCACAGCCTCCCACCTCCGCAAGAGGCCCGCCGCCTCCTCGGGATGCCCCAGGACGGGCCCATGATCGGTACCGTCGGGCGCCTACAACGCTGGAAGGGGATGCATCTCCTGATCGAGGCGATGCCGACGATCCTGCAGGCCCATCCCCGCACCCACTGCGTGGTGGTAGGTGAGCGTCACGACCTGGAGCCCGACTACCTGCGTCACCTCGAAGATCTGGTGGAGGCCCTCGGCCTGCAGGAACACGTGCAGCTCCTTGTGCAGCGGAGCAGTCCGATGTGGGTCCAGGCCATGGACGTGGCGGTGCATGTCTCGGAGAACGAGCCGTTCGGCATCGTCGTGGTGGAGGCCATGGCGCTGGCCAAGCCGGTGGTGGCGGGCAACACCGGCGGACCGACCGAGCTGATCACCGACGGGGAGAACGGGGTGCTCGTACCCTTCGGCGATTCGGCTGCCGTGGCCCGAGCCGTCAGCCGTTTTCTCTCGGATCCGGACCTGGCCGCCCAAACCGGGGCGGCGGCGCACCTACGGGCGCAAGAGTTCTCAGTGAAGTCGTTCGTTTCCAGCTTCTCGTCCGCAGTGGAGCAGATCGTTCGGCCTGTCCATGGCTGAGGAGGCTCGCCTCCGGATCGTGCTCGTGGCCCACGAGGTCCACGACGAGGGGGGCATGGAGCGCTCCTTCGCTGCACTCGTCCGCCACCTCCATGATCGGTACCAGGTCGTTGTGGTAGCGAGAAGGCTGGCCCCCGACCTGCGGCCACTGGCCAAGTGGAAGCGGGTTCGGGTTCCGGGCCGACCCGGAGCCCTGACGCAGGTCGCCTTCTTCGTCATCGCCGGTGCCATGCTGTGGCGAGAGAGTGCGGACGTGATCCACACCATGGGGGCAGTTGTCCCGAACCGGGCCGGCTTGCGTTCAGTCCACTTCTGTCACGCCGGATACCGCCAGAAGGCCGGGTCGCTGGCACCCAAAGGTCCGCCGTCGTGGCGCCGATTGAACCGTGCAATTGCCCGGCTCCTGGCCTTGTGGGCCGAGCGGTGGTGCTACCAGCCGGGGCGAACCAGCCTGCTGGCCGCGGTGTCCCGTGGCCTCGAGGTGGAGCTTCACCAGCACTACCCCCGAATGGATGTCCGTGTGACCCCGAACGGTGTCAAGGTCGAGCTCTTCCAACTCCGGCCTGAGATCCGCCAGGAGATGCGAGCCTACCTGGGGGTGTCCAAGGATGCGATCGTGGTGCTGTTCGCCGGGGGGGAGTGGGATCGCAAAGGCCTGGACGTGGCCATCAAGGCCCTTGCCGTGGCGAGAGCCCGGGGGACGAAGAGCGCGGCACGGCTCAGGTTGTGTGTCGTGGGCCGGGGTGACGAAGCACGGTTCTCACGGCTCGCGGCAGACCTGGGCGTGGCCGCCCACGTCAGCTTCCTCGGGTTCCAATCCAATGTCGATCGCTACTACCAAGCAGCTGACATCTTCCTCCTGCCGACGCTGTACGAGACATTCTCCCTGGTCGCCCACGAGGCGGCGGCATGCGAGCTGCCGGTGGTCGCTACTCCAGTCAGCGGTATCGACGAGCTCGTCGGTGACAACCAAGCCGGGATAGTGGTCGATCGCGACCCTGCCGTCATCGCTGATGCCCTGACCACGTTGGCCGACGATCCCGACCTCCGTCGGAGGTTGGGCACCGAGGCCCGACGCCGTTGTATCCAGCTGACGTGGGAGAATTCGACCCAGGCTGTGGACGAGATCTACCGAGAACTGATGGGCACGGACCTGGCGCCGCTGGACACCTCGTCGGGCCAGCCATCGCGAATGAACGAGTCCATGGAACGCGGCCATACCGAGTCCGCCGGGATGTAGCGGAAGCCGGCTCCCTCGAGAACGGCGACGAGTCGTGGCTTGTCGACCAATGGAGGGTGGAATTCAACGATGAGCGCCCCCACGTTGGCGAGCCAGGAGACGTCACCGAGGAGCAGGGCTTCCTCGCCGCCTTCGATGTCCATTTTCACCAGATCGGCTTTTCCGTTCGGGGTCAGGGCCAGGATCGACGACATGCTCAGCATGGGCACGGGGCACTCCGTACCGCCAGTGCGACCTCGGTTGGAGTCACGGTGCTCCTCGAAGCCGATTGTCCCGTCGCAAGGACCGACCGCGGCTTCTACCACCTGGCCGGCGACGGAGTTCGCCTGAAAGTTCCGTCGGGCAAGCTCGGCGTTGGCGGGTGCCGGTTCGACTGCGACGATGGTCGTGCACTTGTAGCGAATGGCGAAGAAGACGCTGGTGAAGCCGATGTTGGCGCCGAGATCGACCACCACGGCCGGATGCATGTCGAACGGCGGCCGGTAGGTCTCCTCAACCCATACCTCACGGATACCCTCAATGTCGCCCCGGTTCAACCGGTAGACCAGCTCCCCGCCTCCTCGTAGACGTACTCGTCGTTCGCGGTCGACGAAGGGAAGTTGCGTAGCGCGTGTCGCCCGATAGACGACGCGCAGTACCCGGTACAGCACGACGTCCGATCCGTATCGCACGAGCGATCGAGGTGTACTGACCTGTCGAACACCCCAGCGCAACTCCCGGGCAACCCCACGTAGAGTCCTCGTGGGCATCCAGGACGACACTTCGCATGAGGTTACCCGCCCGGAGCGAGCGACCGGCATCCGAAGGAACGACCTCGCCCGGCTACGGTCCGTCGGTGATGGACGCCGCTTCGGACCTCGCCAAGGATGTCGTCACCCGCTCCATCCGGTTCGTGGTGCGACAGACGCCGCCCCGGGGACGTGGCATCAACCTCGCCCATACATGGACGCGCCTCAACCCTCCGGACGACCGGCAATTCGTGTCGCTGGAGCCGGGGGGCGCCCGACTTCGGTGTGATCTCCGCGATGAACTCTCCCGCGTCGTGTATTACCGCGGCTGGGTCGACCGCGACCTCGAAGCCTGGATGGTCGGTTGGCTCCGACCCGGGGACCTCTATGTCGATGTCGGCGCCCACATCGGTTACCTGGCGGCGCTGGCTGCCAATGTCGTCGGTCGCTCGGGGCGGGTCGTGGCCTTCGAGCCGTCGCCGGACACCTACGCCAAGCTCTCGGCCGCCTTCATCGCTTCCTCCTTCCCCCACGTTCGAGCTGTGCACGCCGCTGTGGCCGACAAGGCCGGACATACGGTGCTCTTCGCCGCAAGTGGTGCATGGCAAGACCAGGCCTACCGCAACTCACTCCACCCTGGCGATGGGCTCGTGCCGACCTCTGAGGTGGAGGTGGTGACCCTCGACGAAGAGTTGGGCGACGCCCGAGTGCGACTCCTCAAAGTTGACGTCGAAGGGGGTGAGCTGGCGGTGCTTTCCGGGACACGCCGACTGCTCTCCGACCGTCGAGCCGACGCACTCGTGGTCGAGCTCAACCCACCTGCCCTTGCCCGAGCCGGCGCGACCGTCTCGAACCTGGTGGGCCAGCTCCAAGGCTCCGGCTACGACGCGCATCGGATCATCGAGGGCGGGAGGCTCCAGCGTTGGGAGCCGGTCGTGGTGGAAGGCGAATTCGCCGATGCCGTCTTCCTGCCCCGATGATCCGGCTGGAGGGCTACCCAGCCGAGGAGCTGGCGTCCCTCCGGTGGGCGAGGTAGCTCCCGAATCCCGACGCGTAGCCGAACAAAGGGCCGGTCGAGCGCACGCGTGCCGACTCCAACGCGGTGCGGGGCAGACCGAGAGCAACGGCCATCAAGCGCCGCCACCCCTCCAGCTCAAGCAGGTTGAACAGCCAGCGGTTCTTGTAGATGCGTTTGCGGTACTCCTCCCGGTGCTGTTCGACCGTGCGTTCCTCGCCGTGGACGTGGTTCACGGCGACTGCTTCGGGCGACATGCGGATGGTGGCGCCTCGACGGCGCAAGGCAAAGCCGAAGGCCACGTCCTCGTAGACGTTGGGCTGGTAGCGCTCGTCGAATCCTCCGGCCGCCCAGTAGAGCTGTCGCTCGAGGAGCATGCACGCGCTCACCGGATAGGCCAGGGGCTCCACCGGCTCGGGGTGCTCGACGAACTTGAGATCGCCCCAGTGCCAACGTGTCGTGATGGCATTCAGTAGCTCACCGCGCAAGTCGTGGAGCCGAGGCACCACACAAGCCCGTTCGTCGCGCGCCTCCCACAGCGCGCGAAGCGACCCCGATGTCAGCTCCACATCGTCGTCGCAGAGGAGCAACCATCGTCCCAGCGCCATTCTTGCCCCCGCGTTGCGCCCCCCGGCGGATCCGCGATTGGGAAAGATGCGCACAACGTTCGCCGTGGGCGCGGCGGCCCAGGCGACATCGGCGGTACCGTCGGTCGACCCGTTGTCGACGAAGACGATCTCGCTGGTGATCGGCAGGCTTTCGAGCCCGGCGACGATCTTGGGCAGGAATATGGGGGCTCGCGTCGCGCCGTTGAAGCTGGGGACGACGATCGACAAGTCGATGTTCTCGGGCTCGGTCACGGCGCCCGGCGGGCGAATGCCCACACCACAATGGGAAAGTCCGCCTCGTTGCGCAGCGTGCGCCAGCGCTGTTGGGGGGCCCAGTGGGCGAAGTTTCGCCGGACGCAGGGTCGGTTCCCCCAGGCCCGTATCTGGAGGACCTCGAAGCCGGCTCGCCCGAGCAACAGGCGTAGACCGTCGGGAGTGAAGCGCCAGTAGTCCTCGGGTTCCCGGTGCACCTTCACCAGAAAGGGTGTGCTGACGATCAGGTGGCCCCCGGGCCGGCAGAGTTGGTGAAGAGTGTCTGCCGCCCGCCAAGGGTCGACCACATGCTCGAGCACCTGCTCGCAGATCACCACGTCGAAGGTACGGTCGGGAGACGAGGCGCACAGGTCGAAGTCCGGGTACGAGAGGCTCTGGAAGGAGCGCCAGCCTCCATCGGAGTGGAGCGCTGCGCTGATCTCGACCGTGGACGAGTCGCCACGTCCAAGCGTGTCGAGGAAGCCTTCAATGTCCTCGTTCATCACTGTTCGGCACCACTGGCGCTGCTGCGGCGCTTCTCGGGCGAGGAGCCCGCGGGCGAAGGCCAAGAGGTTCGCCAAAGTCCGAGCCGGACCCCTACCCTCTCCGACGTGACCGGCCAACCCCTCGTAGTCCTCTCGCTGAAATGCGCGTTCCGGCCCTTGCCCTCGTCCTCCGGCACCCATGGGAATCATCGAGGGTCGACCGCCGGTCGAGGCTACCGCCCAAGGGGCGGCATCGAACACTGTGGTTCCTCGTCAACGAGGCAGCGTTGACGGGCACCGCCTCACGATCGTGGGTTACGTCACTGCGACCCCACGCGGACCATTTCAAGCAGGTGGTGAAGGTTGCCATCAACTATCGGGGGCTTCGGAAGTACTTTCTACGCCAAGAGGCATTTGACCTGTTCGGCAGATTCTCCCCGGCGGTCGCCGTCGACATCGCCGGGAACTGGTACTTCGTGAGCACGTCCGACAAGGGAGTGAGCCGGATTACCTTCGGGCAGGGCTCCTTCGAGCAGGACCACATGGCCGAGACGTTCCGCTTGATCGAAGAACTCATGGGCGGTCCATTCCTTTCTGATCGAACATTCATCGACGTCGGGGCGAACATCGGCACGTCAACAATTCCAGCCATCCGCAACTTCGGCGCGAGCAACGCCGTAGCATTCGAGCCCGAACCGCAAAACTACCGGCTCCTGCGATGCAACGTCATTGCCAATGACCTCGAAGACTGCGTGCAAACGTTTCCTCTCGGGCTCTCCGACAAGAGCAGCACTGCAGAGCTCGAGCGGGCTGAAGCAAGCTGGGGCGATCACAGAATACGGCTTCGCTCTGACCTCGTGGATGGAATCTACGAGGAGTCCTCCCGACCGGTAATCGAAGTGGAGTTGGCAACGTTCGACGACTGCGTTCGGGACGTACCCATCGATCTCGACCAGGTTGGCGTCGTCTGGATGGATATCCAGGGCCACGAGGGGCAGATGCTCTTGGGAGCAACAACTCTCACCAGCAGTTCGATACCGGTAGCGATGGAGTACTGGCCCTACGGCCTACGACGAGCGGATGGCCTCGCCCTACTTCACGATCTCATCGCCCGTCACTACTCGCAGGTGGTCGACATGCGAGCATCGATGCGCCAAGGAAGCGTCGTTTCGCTCCCCGCCGACCAGATCGACCGGCTGGCCGAGACCTACACCGGCGAGGAATACACCGACCTTGTGCTGTTGAGCTGACGCCAACGCAACCAATCTTGTCGTGCCGGCGTCACGTCACCAGCGATCGTCGACGCCCATGTCGCTTTGCTCGGATACGTGAGACGTGGGGAAGCCTTCGCCGGTCTCGTGAGCGGCAAGATCGGCAAGGAGAGCACAATAGGCATCCGCAGCAACGTCGAGTGCCAGGTGCAGCTGGTAATAAGTTCGACCAGCGGCACCCAGGGTCGATCTCTCCCTAGGGGAATCCCACAACTCAAGGAGAACAGCCGCAAGTGCGGCAGGCTCTGGCGGCACGACGCGGACAGCCTGGTCATCAACCAAAGTCTGTGACCGGTTGGGTCCATCGAGGGACACGACTGGTAGTCCATGGGCCAAGGCGCCCGCAAGTGAAGTCTTGCGCGTGCTTGGCCCCTCTTCGTTGACCAGGACGACAAGGTCCGTCGCCGCGAGTCGACGGCCGTACTCCTCTGGCTCAAGTAATCCGGTGAAGGTCAGACATGAATCGACACCAAAGACATGGGCAAGACGTCTCCACTCCTGCCCGGCAGGGGAATCGGGACCAGGCGCGCCGATGAGGAGGAGGCGAAGGCGGTCGGGTCCCAAGAGCGACACTGCACGCAACATCACGTCAGGGCGGGTGCCATCGCCGGAGTAGGCAGGCACTCCGACCGTCAATGCCCCATGCTGCGTCACAAGAGGATTTGCAGCGGGTTGTAAGTCGACAATAGGAACCGTGGCGAACACCGGAATGAGGTGAACCATGGGTTCCGTGTACCCGAGTTCCGCAAGCTGACCGAGCCGATGCTGGGTAGTGACGACGATGCGGTCTGATCCCCAAAGTACGATCGCCAGTGCAGCGTGCTGAGCCCAAGACTGCACCCGCCGGGAAACTGGGGTGACGCCGTTGGAACGCGAGTAGGCGAGTTCATGGAGGATCGTGACGACGTGAGAGCCGCGTCGCCTGAGTATTCTTCCCAGGAGGACTCCAGGCCCCGGCAGTCCGCGGAATGAATACGGAACAGGACTGTAATGCCACAGGATGTGCCTTGGCCGAGGAAGCGCCACGGCGAGCATCAAGAGCGCAGTCGATGACGAAATCGCCCTGCATAGCTTGCCGCCGTCGTTCTCCACCCAGGCCTCGGTCACCTCGAGGCCCCGATTACCCAACTCACGGGCCAGGACACGGCTGTAATCGCGCACCCCGCTGGTGCCGCAAGGGGCGGCACCTACCATGGTCAGGGGGAGCGTCACGCCCTTTGCCAGGCGATCATCACTTCCCGCCTCGCGCCGTACCCCTGTCACTGCTGGGTGCGTTCGAGGCAAGGAGCCTCCGGAGGACAGACGAAAGTCTGCCGAAGGAGCGCAGTTCGTCGAAAGGCCGCCGTTGGCGCATCCGGTGAATCATCCCCCACGCCCGAAGGACTGGTGGTGAGATCGAGGGATTGCGTGCCAGCGCAACGACTAGCGCCTCGCGAAGGCTGGGTCTGGGAACCAGGGTGCGGGCCCGAGCGGCCGTTGCCCTGGCCTGCTCACCCTCACCGGCTTTGAGGTGGGTCGCTGCGCGAGCAATCAAGGCGCTGGCGAGAAAGCGTTGGCGAAGCGCCTCGTGCTCGACGTCTCTGAACTCGAAGAGTTCCCACGCCCTCACCAGGTCGCCGCGAAACCGTGCCTCCTGGCTGGTGAGCTGGCCGGCGTGCACGCGATAGGCCATCAGAGGGGCGTCAATGTAGAAAAACGCCCATCCCGCATCAGCAGCGCGTAGGTGCATGACCAGGTCGGCGTTGAGGAGGTCGGGAAGGGGACGGACCTGGTCCCATACTTCGAACCGCATGAGCGCGGCGGATACCGCGACCGGTTGGTGATGCAGGATCATTCCGACCCCGTCCTCGTAGCGACCACCTGTGAGCGAACAACCGCGTTGTTGTTGGACCCCGGCAATGTCGAGGTAGTGATCGGTAAAGGCGATCCCGACCGAGGAGTCAGCCTCAAGCGCTTGGACCGTCGCTGAAAGGAAGCCGGGGAGCAGCACATCATCGTCCATGAGCAGCGCTCGATATCTGCCACGAGCATTGTCGAGCGTCGAGGACCAGTTCCCTGCCATTCCCAAGCGAATCGGATTGCCTAGGTAACGGATACGAGAATCGCCTATCGAGAACACGACCTCCTTCAGCTCACCTGAGTCGTCGCCCACCACTACCTCGAAATCTTCGAAGTCTTGGGTCAACACGCTGAGGAGCGCCTCATACAGCTCGTGGGGCCGCCCGTAGGCAGGGATGCACACTGACACGAGCGGCGAGCTCATCCTGGGTTGTTCTTGGATGCGAGGACGTAGATCTGATGCGACAGCAGGCCAGCCAGACGCTGACCCGACACTCGGTTCAACAGAGCTCGCTTGCCCGTACCGGCGGCACCGGACCACTTGGTCGGGGACCACCCGCACGATGCCAGAGCCCGGCCCATTGAAGCGCGTGTGAACCAGCGCAGGTGGCCCCTATCCATGATGCCGCCATCGTCTGAGTACTCGAACCGGCCCAGTAGCAGAGCCGGCCCCAGGATGCCGAGGTAGCGGAAGTTCGGGACCGATACAGCGAGCTGCGTCCCGGGGCAAGATTCGGCATGAACTTGCCGTAGAACCGCCCACGGATCAAGGAGGTGCTCAAGGCAGTCGGCCACAATGATGAGGTCGGCTCCGCCGATGGTGTCGGCCACGACCTCTTCAATCGGCTGCTCGACCACGACGTCATAGCGAGAGCGTGCCTTTTCGGCAGCCGTCGGATCGGGCTCGACTGCTATGAGCCGCTGGGCGCCGACGCGACGAAGACACTCAGCCCAGCCACCCTCTCCTGATCCGATGTCGAGGACCGTTCCCTGCAGAGGACCAAGAAACGCCAAAAACTCGCCAGCCGGCGTTCCACCGTAGACTAGACCGTGCTCAGCGCGTCGGGGAGTGTTCAGAGATGCCAAAAACTCTCCCTTCTTCCGGCCCGAGAACGCCGAGGTTGGCAGATGATGGTTTCTCGGGAGTATAGGCTCCGCCCATGATTGCGAGCGCCGCTCGCCGCCTCTGGGAGAAAGGGCCGCGCCGGGCCCGAGCGATCTTCCGTTCCATGAGGGCGGACCTGATGAAGGAGCGCCGGTGGAACAAGTTGCTTGAGTCTGGCCAGCTTTCCTTTGGGAGATATAGCTACGGACGCCCTGACATCTTCATTAATCCAGGGGAAACCCAAAGGGTTTTGATCGGCTCGTTCTGCTCCATAGCAGGTGACGTGCGCATCTTCGTCGGTGGGAACCATCGCACTGATTGGGTGTCGACTTTTCCTTTCCGAATCGTGTTCGACCTTCCAGGCAAGTACTCTGACGGGTGTCCGGCCTCTAAAGGAGACGTCGTTATCGGCCATGATGTTTGGATCGGGGCTGGGGCCACAGTGCTTTCCGGAGTGCAGGTTGGAAGCGGCGCTGTCATCGGAGCTTCCTCCGTCGTTGCCAACGATGTCCCCCCCTATGCGATCGTGGTCGGCAACCCGGCCCGGGAGATCCGCAAGCGATTTTCCGAGGAGTACATCGTTATGTTGGAGCACATCGCTTGGTGGCACTGGCCACTGGAAAGGATCATTGACAACGTGGAGCTTCTGTGCAGCCCAGACATCGCTTCGTTCTGTTCAGCGCATCTAGATTCTCGGTCGATGCCGTGATGGTGTCGACCGAACCAGCGGAACTCTACCTGGACCTGATGAAGAAGATCTTGACCCGGTCTGGCTTCGAGAGCGACTACCGATCTCTCCACTTGCGCAAGGCGTCCGCTGGGGACCTCTTGCTCGGACCATGGCTCCGCCTGCTCCGTCGGCGAGGGTTCGACATTCGCCGACGCGTGCCCGTCGACCCAACGGTGCGGGCCGAAGGCAGAGATCTTCCCAGCGAAGCCGAGACGATGGTCGGTTTAAGGCGGCTAGACCACCTCCAGCAGTGCGTTCTTGATGTCGTGCAACAGGAAGTCTCTGGTGACCTTATTGAGACGGGCGTCTGGCGGGGGGGAGCTTCAATCTTCATGCGTGCCGCGTTGAGTGCCTACGGCGATGCCGAGCGAGTCGTTTGGGTGGCCGATTCCTTCGCTGGCCTGCCGAAGCCGAATCCTGAAGCCTACCCTCATGATCAGGGGGACCGTCATTGGACCGCCCGAGCGTTGGCGATACCGCGACGGACCGTGGAGGACAATTTCGAGCGGTACGGCCTTCTCGACGATCGGGTGCGGTTCCTGGAAGGTTGGTTCAAAGACACTCTTCCCGTTGCCCCAATAGAGAATCTTGCGATCATTCGCCTTGACGGCGACATGTACCAGTCGACCATGGGTGCCCTCGTCGCCCTCTACCCCAAGCTCTCCATCGGCGGTCACCTGATCGTCGACGACTATGGTGCAATCCCAGCCTGCCGGAAGGCGGTCGAGGACTTCCGGGAAGAGCAAGATATCTCGGAGGACATCGAGGAGGTCGACTGGACCGGCGTGTCGTGGAAGCGACTCCGCTGAAGGCGGGAGAACTCGCTTCAACTGTCACGGGAGGACCCGGGGGGGTAGCGCTTCATGATCCTGGCCGGGTTCCCGGCCAAGAGCACCCGCTCCTCTGGGTCGACCTCGAGATGAGCGCCGACCACAACGGCGCCTGCGCCGATCACCGCGCCGGCAGGGATCGTACAGGAGACGAGCGTGCACCGAGCACCGACGTAGGTGTCGTCTCCGATCACCACCTCTGAGGGCTCGAGCACGGGAACATTGTCACGTAGACTCCGCTGATGGGTGTAGATTTCCGTTGATCGCCCCCCGATGACCACGTCGTCGCCGACGACGAGGCTGCCCGCGCAGTCTACAAAGTGATGGCTCATCATCTTGGATCGCCGACCGAGCCTGACACTGGAGGGAAATCCTACCGTTACGAGCGGGCCGCCTCCATGGAAGCTGTTGAAGTTCCTGACGACACCACCTTCACCGAGCCAAAGCTTGTTGACGTTCACAAAGAGGTTGAAGTGACCGATTTGGACATTGTCTTCGAGGACGACCGAATCGGCATCGACCAAGCTAAAGCCGATGCGAACGTTCCGTCCCACCGTCCAGCCCGATAGCCGGCGCAGTACCCCCAGCTTGACCGACTGCGGCATGAAGAGGGTGGCAAGGACCACGAAGAGGCGAATGGAATACCTATGGCGGCTCAGGGGGACTTCATTACCCTCAGAACGACGGCTCGACCCTGGCAGGTGGTCCCATGAGAACCCGGATTCCGACCGCCGTCCCCCGCCCGATCCATCCGGCGCCCGAGTCCCTACCACTTCTCGAAGACTAGCCCGGCTCCAACGAAGCGCCCTGGACCGCACCGAGGGCCACCATCGAATCTTCCCCTTTAGCCGGCCTCGCCGAGCCGCGACTGTGCTCGAAGCCTGACCAAAGAATTCCTTCAGCCGGTCGGGATGGGCGCAGAGATAGTTGCGGACCGTGCCTTTCGGGTGGGGCGTCAACCCTGGCATGCTCTCGAGTCCAGACGTTGTGAGTAAGAAGAATTCGTAGCCGTGATGGAGCAGTGCCTCCTGGACCTGCACCACTCCAGGCTGAGCCGGGAGCACCTCGCAGATGACAAGTGGCCGATCCCGTCGAAGGGTCGACTCTGCACCAGCGATAACTAGGTGCTCGGCACCCTCCACGTCGATCTTCATAAGGTCGACATGTGGAATACCGCATTCCTCGACCACAGTGTCCACGGTGGTCACTTCGACGTCCTGCTCCTCGATCCCTTCATAGCCTGAATAGGGAAGGAGCGATGCCTGGAGCGAGAGTAACCCACCCTGTCGGGGAATATGGATTTTTGCACGGCCAGGGGCGTTGGAAAGCCCGCACTTGTACAGCAAGATGCTATCGAACTTGTTCAACTGTACGTTCTTGCCAAGCCTGTCGAAGATGGCGGAGACTGGTTCGAATGCGTGGACGGTGGTGCTAGGACTCACAGCCGCGACGACAAGGGCATGGTAACCTATATTGGCACCAACATCGAAAAATGTCGAGCACTGCGAAGCGATCATCGCAAGGGTCTTGGCCGTCTCGGGCTCCCAGCCTTCAAAGCCCTTCCAGAACACGAGGTTGGCGATAGCGTCGTTGCCATCGGAGTGCAACCGGATGCATGTTGACGTCCCAGGAATATGAACACTCACCACGCCCACGACCGGAAGCCGGCGGAGCACAGGGTAAGGGAGTACACGAGCCAGCGGCCGCAGAGGAGCGAACAGGAGTCTCGTGATGGCAGGATGGGCCAATGACGCTTTGACCCTTCGTGCCAACACCTTTCTTCCAGGTGTTGTCATGACCCGACATCGCCCACTAAGTGGGCCCTCCGCATAACCACGTTGATATGCCCCACTACATCGCCACAGGGAAGGCGGGTGCCAATTCGCGGCCGTTCACGTGCGCAAACGGCTTGTTGAGGTCCTTGCGGACGTACTCGGTAGCGAGGCGACGAATGACACGCGTGTAGTCCCGGCCTGGTAGGCACAGGCTCCAACCGAGCCTTCAACCAGGAGGGAACCCTGTGCGAAGAAGGAACGTACACGCAGAGTGGGGATCGAGCTCGACGGGGTCGTCGGGCTGGGCGAACTGTAGGAGGCCGCCCTGGCCATTCGCCCGCGGCGCGCCGGCCGAGCTGGTCGCCGACGCCATCGAGTCGATGATCGACGACCTCGTCGATGTGGTCGTCGGCCCGTTCGGATCGCCATGGCCGAGCGAGCGCCAGGCACAGGCGCCGTGGGCGTGCACCGGCTGTGCCCGCCGCCAGGGCTTTCGCCGCCGGGGGTTCCAACCCAAGCCCCGCCAGATCACGACCGCCTGTGGCACCGTCGCATTCAGCTCCCAGCAGCTGGAGTACCTGGGCTGCGGTCGGCGCTTCGCTCCCGCCGCCGAGCTGTTGGGGCTGCGGCCCCACCAGCGCCGCACCGAGGCGCTCAGCGAGCTGGCGGCCTCGCTGGCCGTGGAGGTGGCCTACGCCAAGGCCAGCCGGCTGCTGGGAGAGCTGGCCGGCGTGGGGGTCTCGGCCCGCACCATCCGCCGGAACGTGATCGGCCTGGTCACCCGGTCGCGCGGGGCCAAGCGGGTGAGCGTGGAGGCCCGCCTGCTCGGCGCCACCGTGGGCGAGGGATGGGACGTGATGGGCGAGCTGTTGGCCTCGGTGCGCCCCGGCCTGGTCATCGTCGACGGCGAAGAGGAGCTTTCGGGCCCGGCCGCTGAGTTGTTTGCTGACCGGCCCCTGCAGCGCTGCCTGTGGCACCTCGCCCGGGGCACCTACCGCTCGGCTCGCTACAGCGACAAGGCCTCCCATGAGCTGTCCAAGGTGAGGTTCAGCCTTGTTGCCTGAGGCCTGTGTCAACACTTGGCCTCGCTACCGACGTACTCCCAGGCGAACGCTACGAACCAACTCAAGACGGTCTGCACCACGAACGTGACGCTAGCCGCCCGACCAAACCGGCGGAGCCACGGCTTCATCACGCCCCCTCGTCATACTGCCACCGAAGAAGATCTCAACTACTCTTCGCTGAGTGATCAGCGAGGGATGCCGACGCCCTGCCCAGCGCCGGCTGGCTCCATCCCGGAAGCTCGAGATTTTCGGGTGATGCCGCGTCTCAGCGTCCGAAACCGTCACCTTCGCTTCAATCGCACCCGTCTTTCGGTGTCGGCCGAGGTTCCACCGACGCTGGTACGCGAACTGCGACGGGCGCAGCGCCGCCTGCGACCTACGATCGCCCCCGTGCTGCCGGCACAGCGGCGACTGGTTGTCGCCGATCGTCTCCCGCAACTCCACCTCCACGAACGTGCCCCCCGTGCGTTCCTCCCCTTCTTCCGTCCGCTTTGCGACGAACATGCTCGTTACCCCATCGTCGATGCAGTATCGGGATGGGAAGCCAGTGAGGGCGATTCCGACGACCTCGCACGCCGAGTGCCGGTCGTCACTTGGTACCACACCATCAAGCTTCCCGGAGTAGTTGCGACTCCCGGCGTGTATGACCATCGGTTCCTGATAACGCACTACGGCTTGCCCGTTTATCTCAAGGGTCAATTAGCGCTCAATGTCGCTACCTTCGGCGACTTCTGGGCCTTCAAGCTGGAGCGGAGCGGTGCCCAGGTCGTCGCCAGCGACGTCGACCGGGTCGCCGCATGTGATTACCCTGCCCGTTCGGACCCTTCTCTTGAAGAAAGACCTGGACCGCAAGACCTAGCTGGGATTCGAGATCGCCAGCGCGACCCTGAGCTCGAAGCTCGAACGGATGCTTTGCGACTTCTACGACCTCAATCTCGCCGACGACGGCACCCTCGACCTGGTCCATGTAGCCGACCATTTCCTCCACCTTCAGGATCCGCTCGCCGCTCTCTGAGTGATCAAATCGGTGATCACCTGACGGGCCCTGATCGCCGAATGCTTCGACCCGGACTTCGAACTCCGAACCCACCGGTCACTTCGGCGGCTGCTGCAGCCCTCCCGTTCTGGCTGCGATCAGTGGAAACCATCGGCTAGATGGTCACAGACGCCCGATTCTCCGACGTGTTGGTCCAGGCTGTCTATCGCCTTGGGGCGAGAGACGAAGGCGGGCAGGGGCATTGGCGGGCGCTGCTGCTGGCCGCCCCGTAGCGCTTTGATGGCTATGCCGGTATGACGCGGTGTTCTCCGGCGCCCCCCGCCCTGACCCGGGCGGCCAGCCCGGGTGCCGGGCCCAGCCGCCCGGCGATGCTGGGAATGGGTTGGTTCCCTGATCAGCCGGGTGGACTGAACCGGTACTTTCGCAGCCTGCATCGAGCACTGGAAGATGCGGGAGAAACACCATCAGCGGTGGTATTGGGCCCCGCATCCGATGCCCCGTCGTCAGTACGGGTGGTGGGTCGATCCACCCTGCCCTTGCTCCTGCGGATTCCACTGTTCAGCTTCGCGGCGTGGCAGGCGGCGCTGAACACAAACCTGATTGACGCGCATTTCGCCCTCTACGCCTTTGGCCTCACACTCCTGCCCGGCGGCCTTGACCGACCTCTCGTCGTCCACTTCCAGGGCCCATGGGCCGACGAAAGCACGCTTGCCGGGAATGGGGCCGTCTCAGTCAGGGCCAAGCGGCGGATCGAGCGACGGGTGTACCGGCAAGCCGATCTCGCCGTGGTGCTGTCCCCCGCGTTCAGGCAGGTTCTGGTCGAGGGCTACGGCGTGGCGCCCTGGCGAGTGCAGGTGGTTGTGCCCGGCGTCGACCTCGTCCGCTTCGCCCCCGGGGATCGTGAGGAGGCACGGACCCGGTTCGGGGTCCCCCACAACGCTTGGACAGTGCTGGCGGTGCGCCGGCTTGTCCCCCGCATGGGGATCGACATCCTTCTGGACGCGTGGGTGCAGGTGGTTGCGGCCTCTCCCGAATGTCTCTTGCTCATAGTCGGAGAGGGCTCGGACCGGTCCGCCCTGCAGCGCCGAGCGACAACGCTGGGACTTGGGTCGAACGTCCGCTTCCTCGGTTTCCTCGCCGAGGCCGACCTGCCTGCCGCCTATCGGGCTGCCGATGCTTCGGTGGTGCCCACCACCGCCCTCGAGGGCTTCGGACTGGTCACCCTGGAGTCGCTGGCCTCGGGTACGCCAGTGGTGGTGACCGACATCGACGGCCTTGCCGATGTCCCCGCACAGCTGGACCCCGGGTCGGTGGTGCCGGCTGGCGACAAGGCGGCGCTGGCCAAGCGGTTGGCTGATGCAGCGAACGGGACCCGACCGCTCACCGACTCCGTGGCCTGCCGGAGCTTCGCCGAGCGCTTCTCCTGGGACGCGGTGCGGCGCCGCCACGTCGAGCTCTACGGGAAGGTGCTGGTTCGCGAACGTCGGCCGATCAGCGTGGTGTACCTCGACCACGTGGCCCAGCTCTCCGGAGGCGAACTGGCGCTGGCCCGACTTCTCCCTGCCCTGGCCGAGGTTGACGCCCACGTCATCCTCGGCGCGGACGGCCCTCTCGTAGAACACCTGCAGGAGGCAGGGATCTCGGCCGAGGTGATGGCGCTGGCTCCCAAGGCCCGAGAGCTGCGGCGCGGTCAGGTGACCTACCGCCCGCCGGTCTCAAGTGTGCTGTACACCGCCGCCTATGTCGTGCGCCTCGCCCGGCGCCTTCGCACCTTGCGGCCCGATCTGGTCCACACCAACTCGTTGAAGGCTGCCCTCTACGGTGGCGTAGCCGCTCGACTAGCCGGCGTGCCGGTGGTCTGGCACATCCGGGACCGTATCGCTGCGGACTACTTGCCCGCTCCGGCAGTCAGTCTCGTCCGGATCATGGCCCGGTGGCTGCCGACGTCGGTGATCACCAACTCCGACGCCACTCTTGCGACCATCGAGGCCCATACCCGTCGCGCCCGCCGGATCTGGTCCGGGGTTCCGTTGCACTCGACCGTCGATCAGGTCCGACACCGTCCTGCGGAAGGACCCCTGGTCGTAGGCATGGTGGGGCGGTTGGCGCCTTGGAAGGGCCAGCACGTCTTCCTACGGGCCTTCGCCCTTGCCTGCCATAGCAAAGGAGACCGAGCCGTGCTCGTCGGCGGCGCGCTCTTCGGAGAGGACGCCTATGAGCAGTCACTGCTTGACCTGATCGACGAGCTTGGCATCGGCGGCAGGGTCGAGCTCCTGGGCCACCGGAATGACGTCGTGGAACTGCTTGGCGGATTCGACATACTCGTGCATGCCTCAGTCACACCTGAACCGTTTGGCCAGGTGGTGGTGGAGGGCATGGCCGCCGGCCTTCCCGTCATAGCGACCGAAGGGGGTCCCTCCGAGGTGATGACCGACGGTGTCGACGGCCTCCTCGTACCCCGCAACGACATCGAGGCGATGGCGCGTGCCCTCCGACGCCTCGCCGGTGATCCCGGCCTGAGGGCGGAACTCGGGCGGAGAGCGCGAAAGACCGCCGAAAAGTTCACCCCAGAGGCTGCCGCCAACGAATTGATGGCGGTCTACCGCCAGTGCCGAGCTGGCAATGGTTAGGGCCACAGAAACAGGCGACCCTCGCACCCCGGGCCGGTGGCCACCCTCTCGGCGGGGTTCGGCTGGGCCGCACTCCAGCCTGCTCACCTCCGCCGCCACCCGCTTCCGCAAGGAAGCGGCACTGTCGTCGGTGATCGGCGTCGTCGTCTTCTCCCTCTCTCTGCTAACGGCGCCGATCCTGGCGCGCGCCCTTGGGCCCGAGGGGCGGGGTGACCTGGCCGCCGTGCTGATGCCGGCCATCGTCCTCTCATGGCTCCTCTCGTTGGGGGTCCCCAGTGCCGCGGCCTATTTCGTCGACGAGGTCCCCGAACGCCAGTTGTTGTCGACAGTGGCACTGTTGGGGCTCGCCCTTGGCGGGCCGGTCTGCGCCGGGCTCTGGTTCCTGCTCCCCGCGTTCCTCGATGGCCACTCCCAGACCACACTGGTCTGGGCACGGGTTGCCCTTGTTGCCGCACCCTTCTCGATGGGTCTCCAATCGGCCATGGAAATACTCCGTCGCCGAGGCGCCGGCGCCAGCTGGAACCGTTGGCGCAGCGCACCACTAATCCTTCCTTCCGTCGGCGTCGCTGTGCTCGCCGTCATCGACCGGCTGACGCTGCAGACCGCCTTGGCGGCCTACTCTGTTGGCAACACCGTTCCCCTGCTTCTGCTGGTCGCCCGTCTGGTGCGGGGTGAGGGTGGCGGGCCGTCGATGGCGACCCTGCGCCTCATCCTGCCCTATGCCTCCCGATCGGCCGTGGTCGTCGGGACAACCGCGCTGACCGTCCGCCTCGACCAGGTGGTGCTGGCGACCATGGTGCCATCGGGACAGCTCGGCATTTACGCCGTGGCCGTCACCGCTTCCGCTGCCAGTGGCCCGCTCACCTCGGGCTTGAGCCTGGCGTTGTTCGGGCATCAGCGCAGCGAAGGGTCACCGAGCCGGGCCTCGACCCGGTACCGGCGGACGATCGTTCTGACCCTCCTCTTGTCGTCCGCCACCGCCTTCGCCGTGGCCCTGGTGGCGCCGGTGGTGCTTCCCCTGGTGTTCGGCCAGGAGTTCTCCGGCGCCGTGCGTGCCCTGTGGATTCTCCTGCCCGGCCAGGTGGCAATCGACATCCTCGTCGTATTTACCACCTCGCTCTACGCCGAGGGACGTCCCGACGAAGCCATGCGGGCAGCGCTGCTCGGGGGCGTCATCACGGCGGTGGGTCTGTTCACACTGGTGCCCCGCTTCGGGATCGTCGGTGCCGCCATGACCACCTCGCTGGCGTTCATCAGTGAAGCCATCTTCCTAGTCGCCCGCGGTGTACTTCGACCGTCCTCCCCCGCTGAGGGGGAACCAGACCCTCAGGCCGCAATCGACCCCACCACCAGCGCCGTCCGTGAGTTGGCCGTTGTTCAAAGCCAAGAGGAGCCCCTCGCTGGGCGTGCGTGCGATCCGCTACCAGGTCAGGAGCGCCGCTAGTTGACGGCCAGCTCGCTCGCGTCAGCGGCTTGGATATCACCCACCGCTCGGTCGCCGTCGGGTCGATCAAGCCAGCCGAGGACCAGCCAGGGGAGGGGTGCGACCGCGTAGGCGCCCCCGTTCAACCACTGGAAGGAGGTGACCAGGAGGATCCCAAGGGCGGCCAAGCTCAGGAAGTCTCGGGAGGCGCGCGCTCGCCGCAGCGCAAGCGTCATCCCCAACACTACGACAGCGCCGTAGGCAAGGAATCCGGGCAGCCCGAGGGCGACCGCCATGTTGGAGGGGTCGGTCTCGGTGATCGCCGTCTCGGTCCCGTAGCGTGCCCCGGCCACCGTGACCGTTCCGAGGCCCCGGCCCACCGGATTGCGTAGCGCCTGTTCGAACCCGCCGATGACAAGGTCTATGTGGACAGGCAGGGTCGACACCTTCGGATTGAACGGATCGGATATCCCCGTCACCTGGCGGTTCAACAGGGCCTCGGTCCGGTCCCCCCCGACGGTCGCAGGGTCGATGAAGGAGACGAGGAACCCGAGGGCGACAAGGCCGGCAAGGCCGAACACGACAGTGCGCGCCACACCGAAGCCTCTGCTGGCGGCGAAGACCATGCCCAGTGCTACGGGAAGCGAAAGAAGGACGCCACGGACAGAAGCAACCGCCAGCGCCCAACCCAGGAGGCTCAGCACGGCGAAACCGATGATTGCCCCTGGCGAGCGCCGCACCCTCAGCACCCAGATGATCACGCCTATGGCCATGAACCCGACGTACTCCGCGGCGGAGGAGAAGGAGGCGAACTGGCGAAGCGCGTCGCCCACTCGCAGCGAGTTGTAGCCCTTGGTCTCGATCCACAGCGCGTCCCAGGGAGGAAAGCCGCGGTAGACCTGGAACAAGCCGTAGGCGGCGGCACCGATGGCGAACATGCCCACGAGCCGGAGGATGCGCTGGAGGAGATCGTCGTCGACGAGGGTCCGGCCGATCCAGAACCACAGGACCGGAACGAGCACGAACAGGAGCCCAGCGAGCCCGGCCGCTGGGCTGCCCTGGAGAGGATTCAGGGCGCCGGCGACGATCAGGCCACTCAGCAGCAGCACGGCGCTGGTGAGTCGACTTCGCTGGCGCATCGCTCCCTGTCGGACGGCCACGATGAGGAGCAGCCCGACCACCACTGGAGCGACCAGCAGCAGGGGGTCCTCATTGGACGCAGCCCCGGCGCCGAGTAGCACCCGCCTTACGGTCGCGAACACAGCCAGCCAGGTGAGCAGGAACAGGATGGACCGGCGGGGATCTTGGACGGTCACGACCAGCGCGAGCGCGGTGAGCGGCGCCGCGATCGCCACTCTGACGAAGCCGGGAACAGTGGTCGCTGCCCCGATCGTGAGGGCGGAGAGGACGACGAGAGCCAGCGCCACGATTGGGCCTGACGCGACGGTGGAGCGTCGGACCTTCGCCCTGAAAGATGGACCCCTGGCAGTCGATGATCTCGATTGGGTGGTCGATCCCGTGGCCCGGACCGCGTTCACTGGGCGATCCGCTCCAACACGACTACTTGGTGGTAGCTGAGCGAGGTGGAGCCTGGGATCCTCAGAATGGCGTCGTCGACGAACCTGCACACGGCGCTGGCCCAGGCAAGGCGGTACCGCAGCACCTGTCGATCGAAGATGCGCAAGAACCGCATCTCCGCCACGACGCTACGGGCCTGCCCGAATGCCGTACCTAAGGCCTCCACGTCGTCGGGCCCGAGGGGCCGCTCGTCAAGGGTCCCCAGGCGCGGAATCCCGGCTCGCCCGATCAAGTGCCGGCGACCCAGTCGCAGCAGCGGGTTTGTGGCAAAGGTTTCCACGAAGGCGGCCTTGCCACCTGGTCGTAGATGCTGCGCCAACTCTGCGCCGGTCGCGGCCACATCGGTGTGGTGGAGGGCGTAACGGCCGACGACGGCATCGAACTCTCCGAGGTCGGTGGCCTCCTCGATGGTCTGGATGACGAAGGTCACCGGCAGGGACAGGGTCGTACAGACCTCCTCGGCCACGCCGACGGCATCGGGACTGGGATCGAGACCGACCACCTCCGCACCTCTGCTCGCCAGCCAGGCGCTCACTACCCCTGTCCCACAGGCGAAGTCGAGAACTCGTGCGCCCCGCACGGGCTCGATGGCCCGCAGCATCGCTTCGGTGTTGGCATCGGGCCCGGCGTGGAACTCGGCCACGCACTCCCTGGCACTGGGAATGTGATGACCCCAGAAGTCCTGCTCGCGACCGACCCGGTCTTCAGCACCCACGGCTGAAGCCCAACACGACCATCAGGACCGTCGTGATCGCTTGCCCTGCGCCGAGGACGCCCGGGACCGCTTTCCGCCCGAGCGCCTCGAGGTGGAGGCCCCGTTGCTTCTGGCCCCATTGGTCGTCCCATGGCCGTTCGACCCGACCAGCACGCCTTCGGTCGAGGCGGCGTCATCGAGGCTGGCGTACCCGTAGCCGTACTCGCTGCCGTAGCCGTAGATGCCCTCGGCGTCGACCCCGTTGAGCACCGTGCCCACCAAGGGGGCGTCGACCTGGTCGAGGAGCTCGACCGAGCGGCGGTACTCCTTGCGGGTGGTCCGCCTGGCCGTGCCCACCAGGATGGTGGCGTCGACCATGCGGGAGAGCACGATGGCGTCGGTGACGGGCA
>JBPCJK010000059.1:0-2794 GCA_051005375.1 Acidimicrobiales bacterium | reverse complement strand
GCATCGAGGCAGGCGTCGAACTCCTCGGCGGTCTGGGCGTCGTTCAGGCCTTCGGTGAGAGCCCGGGAGAAGCTGGCGATCAGGCCGGGGTTGCGGGCCAGGCGCTCGTCGGCATCGTCGCGGGTGTAGCCGCCCGACAGCGCCACCACCCGGAGCACCTTGGCATGGTCCACCAGCTCCCCGTAGAAGCCGTCCTGATCGGGGAGGGTGAGCTTCAACATGACCGGCTGGTCGTCACCCAGCTCGCCGAGCTGGGCCAGGATCGCCGACTTGAGCAGGCCCTCGGCCTCGGACTTCTCCGGGCTGTAGATGTCGATCTCAGGTTCGATGATCGGTACCAGCCCGGCGGCCACGATCTGGCGCCCGACCTCGAACTGTTGGGCCACCACGGCGTCGACCCCGGCCGGGTTGGCCAGCTTGATCACCGAACGCATCTTGGTGCCGAACATGTGCTTGGTGACGGCGCGCTCCAGGAGCTCGTCGAGACCAGGGATCGGCTTCATGACCTGGGCGCCGTCGGCGTCATCGGCCAGGCCCTTGTCGATCTTCAGGAACGGAACGACCTGCTTCTCCGACCACAGGAAGTCCCCCGTGTCGGTGCCCTCGATCTGGCGGTCCATGGTCTGTTCGAACAGGATGGCCCCGAGCACCCGTTCTCCGGTGAACGCCGGGCTCGTGATGATGCGGCTTCGCATCTCATGGATCAGGTCGAACATCTCGGCTTCGTTGGCGTACCGATCCTCCTCGACCCCGTAGAGCTTCAGCGCTTTGGGGGAGCTGCCCCCGCTCTGGTCGAGAGCGGCGATGAAGCCGTTGCCGTTGCGGACCTTGGCGAGCTGCTCCTGGTTCATAGGAGTCGATGGTAGGGGCTCGACCCCGATCCGGCCGAGGGTCAGGCGGCCTCGTGCTCGGCGAGGGTGGCGATGGCGGCATCGAGCAACTTGGCGACCCGACGGCGCTGGGTCATGGGGATCACGGCGTTGGCCACTACCTCGGTGCGGCTGGCGGTGGTGCCGTTGACCCGGTAGAAGCGGCGACGGACCCGCCCGCTGACCAGGACCTCGGTCCCCGTGGCCATGTCCGCGGCTCGAGCGGGCGCTTCCAGCCAGACCACGGGGACGGAATCGGCGGTGGCGGCATCGCCGCGGGTGGTGACCTCGTAGGCGACCAGCTGGTCCCCGGAGGGCAGGACCCGCGCCACGGGCACGGAGGACAGCGAACCTTGCAGGAGAACGACGTTCATGGGACACCTCGACAGGAGCTTGGACCCGGACGGAACCGACCGGCAGGAGGACGACCAAACGCCGTCGAGGGTTGCGGACGCCGGCTGACGAGCCGGACGTCGAGGAGTTGCCGCCACCCTACCGAGGGGTACCGACAGCCTCGCCGAACGCCCTGCGCAAGCCCAGCCGGGCACGGGTCTTGGCGGTCAGCTCAGCGCCCGGGCCCGGTCGATGGCATCGGCGAAGTCGGGCATCTGGCTGGCCACCCAGGCGAACAGCTCCCGTCCCCGCGCCAGGTCGCCGGCCCGTTCGTAGAGGTCGGCCAGGGCATAGGCCTGGCGGAGGTGGTGCACCTGGGGCCGCTTCACCTTGCGCTGGGCCTTCTCCAAGAGGGCAATGGCATCGGAGAAACGGCTCTGGTCAGCCAGGGAGCCAGCCATGACGATGCGGCCCTCGGCCACCAGGTCCGCCGCCGGCGACGACTCACGCAGCTCGTCCCACAACTCCTTCACCACTGCGTGGTGGCCGAGGGCCCGGTGGGCGTCGGCCAGCACCGGATGCTGCTCGGTGGAGTTGGTGATCTCCCGAAACGCCTCGAGCTCACGAACCGCTTCCTTCCACCGGCCGAGGCGGTAGAAGCTGAGCCCCAGCAACTCCCGCACCGACGCCGCCCTGGGCGCCCGGGTGGCCACCGGGACCAAGAGGGAACGGGCCTCTTCGAACCGATCACGCTCGAAGGCTCGCGCCGCGTCGCGCAGTCGCTCGTTGGCGCGCTCGCCTTTCACGTCACCGACGGCCCGGACCAGCTCGTCGCGGGCTTCGGCCCCACCGCTCCCGGCCCCCGCCGGCCGACGACTCCGCCCCCGCTCCTCGGATCCCTTGGCCCGGCCCTTCGGACTCGAGGGGCTCGGGTCCGAGGTGGGGCCGGAACCGGTGCGTCCGCGCCGGACGGCCCCGCCGGCCTCATGGCGGACCTCCTCCACCCGCTCCCACTCGACCTGGCGGTTCTGCGGATCGGGCCGGGTGTCTCGACCCGACGCGCCGACGCCGTCTCGGGCATCGAAGTCCGACGCCGTCAGTCGCCCCGCACCCTTGCGCCCCAGGCTGCCCCAGGCCTGAGGGCCTGCCTTCACCCCCGGGCCCTGGACCTGATTGGTGGCGCCTGAGGATCCCGGCCGTGGCGGCCGCCTCGGCCCCCCGCTGCGGCGTGGCTCGTCACGTCGTTCCCCCTGGTCCGAGCGTGGCCGGCGGGGACCGCCGGGCCGCTGGCCCCGACCCCCGCCCGACCGTGACGCCGGTGGCCCTCCTCCACCTTGGCGAGGGGGAGGACGGTCGTTCGGAGCCATCGTGGCAATCTATCGGCGCCATCGTTCCCGCTCCCATTGCGCCCCAAAACGAGAGCAGACCCCGCCGAAGCGGGGCCTGCTCAGAGAAATCCGGCGGCGACCTACTCTCCCAGGACGAATCCATCCAAGTACCATCGGCGCAGTTTGGCTTAACTTCCGTGTTCGGAATGGGAACGGGTGTGACCCAAACGCGATAGCCACCGAAATCTGTTGTCAACGGGAGCG
>JBPCJK010000058.1:0-5154 GCA_051005375.1 Acidimicrobiales bacterium | reverse complement strand
CATCGCCCCCACGTCAACGTCATCGTCGACCTGGACGACCTCGAGGCGGGTCGGGGTGGGCGCTTCGCCGACGGCGTGTCCATCGACGGGCCCACCCTGGCCTCCCTGGTGTGCGACTCGACTCTGCACCGCCTGGTCATGTCCGGGGGCTCGACCATCCTCGACTACGGCACCGCCACCCGCACCATCTCGCCTGCCCTGTTCAACGCCGTGGCCATCCGTGACCACCACTGCCGCTTCCCGGGCTGTGACCGCAAGCCGAGTTGGTGTGAGGTCCACCACGTCGTCCATGTGGAGGACGACGGCCCCACCTGCCCGTCGAATGTCGCCTTGCTGTGCTCTCGGCACCACCACCGCCTGCACCAACCCGGGTGGCACGCCACCTTGGCCCCCGACGGCGAGTTGGTGGTCACCGATCCCGGCGGCCGGGTCCGCACCACCCACCCGCCCGGTCGCAGCCCCCGACCACCGCCGGAGCTGTTCGCGGCGTGAACGGTGCAGGACTGGGGGCGACCGGCCTGGCTGGCCCCTGGCCACCCTGGCCACACCAACGGTGGGCTGGGTGACTGCTGGAGCTACCACCTCGCTCACGAACGGCGCAGATCCACAAGGGAGCTATGTCGTTTCGGGCGGCATGACGTCCCTTCACGAGAGCCGCACCCAAAGTGGAATGGTCATGGGCTCCGGGCTCGCGGACGACGTGCACCAGGTGCACGAGGTGCCGTCCAGCTCGAAGTCGTTGCTCCGCCACGCAAGTGATGTGAGCGGATGCTGGTCGAGGATGGCACCATGGCCGCCGTGGAATCGTCGGAGCTGACGAAGGTGTTCCGGGATCACGGCGTCGCCGTGGCCTACCTGTTCGGTTCCCGAGCGGCGGGGACGCCAGGACCGACCAGCGATCACGATGTAGCGGTGCTGTTCGACTCCCCCGATCCGGCGTTCGACGAGACCGTACGGCTCGGCGCCGACCTGGCAGCCGTGCTGGGCACGGAGGTCGACGTGGTCGACCTCGACCGGGCCACGCTCGAGCTGCGTGGACGGGTCGCATCCGAAGGGGGGCGCCTGGTCCACGTCGACGACGAGGTCCGTCGGGTCCGCTTCGAGGTCGACACCCGACTGCGCTGGATCGAATTTCGTCCGGTGGTCCACGAGTTGACCCTTTCCTACCTGCGTCGAGTGGCCAACGCTGGCCTGCGCTGATGGACCGTGGCGATGGTTGACGAGGACCGTGTCCGGCGGCTGCTGACGATGCTGGAGCGTTACCGATCGCTGCTTGCGGAAGACAACCCCGACCCATACCGGCGCCGCCACCTGGTTCAGACCGCCGCGCAGATTTGCATCGACTTGGCCAACCACGTGATCGCGGCCGACGGCCACCGCGTGCCACGCGACGACGGGGACGCCTTCCGGGTGCTGGCCGAGGTCGGTGTTCTCGATGACGGCCTGGCCGATCGGATGGTGGCTCTCGCCGGTGCACGGAACCTGATCGTGCACATCTACGCCGAGGTGGACGACGAGCGGCTGGCCAGGGTGATCCGTGACGGCGGCTGCGACGACCTGTCGGCCTTCGCCGCCCGGGTGGCGGCCCTGGTGTCCGACGCCTAGTCGCTACAACTGGTTCGGCTCGTCGAAAGGCCGCCGGCGCAACTGCCAGGGTAGCCGAAGGGCCCACCGCAGGTCCCACTCCCGGTTCCCGAGAGGCGGTGTCCGCCCCTGGGCGATCGTGGGGGCAACCGTAGGGGCCTCGACCTGCTCGACTCGGTTCTCCCGCCCGGTACTGTTGCCCTTAGTGGCAGTTGACCTCGACGCGCTGATCCGGCTCCTGGAGCAAGAGCCCGAACAGCGACGTGCGCTCCGCCGGGCCATCTTCGGCGACGAGCCTGACCTTGCTGCCGCCCTGGCGACGCTCACCCAGCGTGTGGACGCCCTGGCCGAGGCCCAACGTCGCACCGAGCAGCAGGTGGCTGGGCTGGCCGAGGCCCAACGTCGCACCGAGGCCCGCCTCGACGCCCTCATCGAGGAGGTGCGCGAGCTTGCCGCCGCCCAGCGCCGCACCGACACCCGGCTCGACTCCCTGGCCGAGGAGGTGCGTGAGCTGGCCAAGGAGGTGCGTGAGCTGTCCAGTGCCCAGCTTCGCACCGAGAACAGCCTCTCGTCGCTCATCGATGTCGTCAAGGGGATGAACGACCGGGTGGGCAAGCTCGACGGCTACGAGCTGGAGCGCCGCTACCGGGAGAAGGGGCATGCCTACCTCTCACGCATCGCCCGGCGCCTCCAGTCGCTCGACACCAACACCCTCAGTCCCCTGCTCGACGAAGCCGAGAAGACCGGACGAGCCTCGCCCGATGAGGTTGACTCGATCCTGCTGGTCGACGCCATCTTCACTGGGCGACGGCGGAGCGACGGTGTTCCCGTTCACCTCGTGATCGAGGCCTCGGTCACGATCGCTCGCTACGATGTCAGCCGGGCCCGTGAGCGAGCCGACCTGTTGGCCCGCGTGCTTGGTACCGATGTCGTCGCCGTGGTCGCGGGTGAGATGGTGTCGGCGCCCGTCCTGGAGGCCGCCCGGGACGCCGGGGTGTGGTGCGTCACCAACGGTCAGACCGTCTCGCCCGAGGCTGACCGAGAAGAGGGGTAGCGTGGCGATCGACGGTGCAGAGGCGAGCGTCGAAGGCCTCAGAGGCGTACGACAGCGATCGAACATGGGCGAGGCGGGGACCGTGACCGTCTTGGTGGCGAGCGTGCTGCGAGCATCACCGTCGTTGAGCATGCCAGCGCTGCAGCGGAGGCGTCGAGCGCGGCGATGTCGGCGGACCGGGCTCACACCTCGGCGGAGCCGTCTGCCCAGTCGATGCGTAGCCTCAGGCCTTCTGGTTCGGAAGCGAGCGCTGAGTACGGCCGACGTGGCCGACCCGGCACCGTCGTCGACCAGCGAGTAGCTGCCGTCGTCACGACGTCGGTGCAACTCGGCCCGCCGATCTTCGTGCACGATGAGCACCTCGGCGACGCTCCTGGAGGCGTAGAACGGCAGCTTGGCGTAGCTCTCGTCGCCGGGTGAGCGGATCTCCACCACGAGCTGAGCGCTCGTGAGCCCCTCGTCGACACCGTCCTCCGCACGGGCGTAGGCCTGGTCGGGAACCCGCCAGTCCCACTCGGGATCGGCGAAGATGCCGGTGCCGTCGCCGTAGGCTTCCAAGCCCTCTTGGCGGGCTAGCGGGGCCAGGACGAGCAACAGATCCGAGTTGAGGCGTCCGTGCCAACGCTTCGGTGGGTTCACGAAGTGCCAGTCCCCATCCCAGCGCTCGTCCTGCTTGTCGATCCCCTGGCGGCGACGGTCCTTGACGAGCGATTCAGGGGCACCAAACCAGGACGGCACGCACTCGGTCGGTATCTCACGTCGCTCGCTGGCCGAATGAGGCTTCGATCAGACGGCAGGCATGAGCCCGAAGCTCAGGTCCGTTGATCTGGGCCGTCCGCCACACGGTCAACATGTCGATCTCCTCGATCGTCTGCTGCGCAGCGCGGCACGGTTCACATCTCACATCTCAAAGCGGTGTGACGTCGTCCGCCGCGGAGTTCGCCTTCCGGCTGCCCTCGAACGCTGCCCATCCGGCCTCGGCCTGGCCGCCCGACGCCCAGGCCATGCTGCCCGGGCCGCTGCTCTACTGGCCCTGCACCATCCTCGTGGGTCTGGTGGTGGTGGGTGTGGCAGTGGTGGAGATCGCCTCACCTCTATCGTTACCCCCGTGGCTTCCGTCGCCCTCGCCCACGACTACCTCACCCAGCGGGGTGGGGCCGAGCGCGTGCTGTTGAGCATGTTGGCGGCGTTCCCCGAAGCGCCCGTCCACACCTCCTTGTACCAGCCGGAGTCGACCTTCCCCGCCTTCGGCAGGGCCGCCGTGTGTCCCTCACCCCTCAACCGCGTCCGAGCTTTGCGACAGGACCACCGCCGGGCGCTGCCGCTACTGGCGTGGTCGTTCGGGCGGCTGCAGATAGAGGCCGATGTCGCACTGTGCAGTTCCAGTGGCTGGGCGCACGGGCTCTCGACCTCTGGACGCAAGATCGTGTACTGCTACACACCGGCCCGCTGGCTCTACCAGACGGAGCGGTACCTCCGCGAATCACCGGCCCGTATCGGCGGCGTCGTCCGGGCCATGGGCCCCTTTCTCCGTCGCTGGGACCAGCGGGCCGCGGCCACCGCCGCCCAGTACCTGACCTCGTCGAGCGCGGTTCGAGACCGGATACGGGAGATCTACGGGATCGACGCCATCATCGTTCCGCCTCCCCACAGCATCGACGCTGGCGGCGAGCAGGTCCCGCTGGCGGCGATCGAGCCCGGCTTCTTCCTCTGTGTTTCGCGGCTGCAGCCCTACAAGAACGTGGACGCCGTGGTGGCTGCCTTCGAGCACCGTCCCGACCGTCGGTTGGTCCTCGTCGGCACCGGGCCCGACGAGCGCCGGATCAGCGCCCTGGCCCCGGCCAACGTCCGAAGGCTCACCCGGGTGAGCGATCCCCAACTGCGCTGGCTCTACGCCAACTGCACCGGCGTGCTGACTGCCTCCCACGAGGACTACGGCCTCACGCCGGTTGAGGCGGCCGCCTTCGCCAAGCCTTCGGCCGTCTTGCGCTGGGGGGGGTTCCTCGACACCGTGGTCGAGGGGAGCACCGGTGTCTTCTTCGACCATCCCGAGCCCAAACTGATCGCAGAAGCGGTGGACCGGCTCTCCGACGAGTCTTGGCCCGAGGCGACCATCCTCGCCCAGGCCGAGCGCTTCGGCGAGCAGCGGTTCGTCCGCCACGTCCGGGAGATCGTCTACGGGGTGGCGCCTGACGGTTCGAAATCGACCGGCTGACGGGCGTTCTCCCGAGCACATTCGAGTAGCACTCGCCGCCACTGCCGACTCGACGCGGTGCAATCCCGTCATCGGCGAGGTGCAACCCCGTCAAGGGAATGTGGCGCGGCTGACGGTGTAGCCTCGCTGAGCGAGTGGCGCCTCGAGGCGCAGGCGAGGTCGATGTTGAGCAATTCCCCCCAGAGCATTGAGGTTAAGCGGTGGGCCTGAACCTGGAGCACCTCGTCGAGTCACGCCCCGAGCCCGTACGGCGGGGGAGCCTTGCCCGACGCCCGGCGTGGGAGCGCCGCTACGCCCTCAG
>JBPCJK010000057.1:0-6615 GCA_051005375.1 Acidimicrobiales bacterium | reverse complement strand
ACCGAGGACCGAGCCGGCTTCCGGTGGTCGTCACCGAAGGTGCTGCTGCCCGCCGGTCCTGGGGTCAGTCCCTGAAGTTGTTGAACTGGAGCGGGCGGTCGATCTCCGCTTCCTTCAGTACGGCGATCACCGCCTGGAGGTCGTCGCGCTTCTTGCCGGTGACCCGGATGGACTCGCCCTGGGTCTGGGATTGGATCCCCTTCACGCCGAGCGCCTTGATCCGCTTGTTCAGGTCCCGTGCGGTGTCGCTGTCGATGCCGGCCCGCAAGGTGACGACCTGGCGGACCGTCACGTTCGCGGCCTCCTCGACCTTGCCCCAGTCGAGGCTCTTGAGGGAGAGCTTGCGCTTCACGAACTTCTCCTCGAGCACCTGGCGCAGCGCGACGAGGCGGTCTTCGGTGCTCGATCTGAGCGTGAGGACGTCTTTGCCCTCCTCGATGGACGACCCCGTGTCCTTGAAGTCGAAGCGGGTGGCGAGCTCGCGCTGCGCCTGATCGACGGCGTTGCGGACCTCTTGCTGATCGATCTCTGACACGACGTCGAAGCTCGGCATGGCGCGGAGACTACCGGCGTGGGGGCGTTCGGCGAAGCGCTACGCTGACCGGCCCAGGGGTCGGTACCCAAGTGGCCAAAAGGAGCAGAATGTAAATCTGCCGGCTCAGCCTTCGGAGGTTCGAATCCTCCCCGGCCCACGACAGTCACGCACCGCAGGGGGCTCAGCCGCTCCGTACCACTTCGTTGGTTACAGCGATGATCCGCCGTGGCCCAGTACCGCTTACGGCGATGATCCCCGTGGCCCAGTACCGCTTACGGCGACAGTCCGCTGTGGCCGGGCTGGACGGTGCGCAAACCGGCCAGGCGAGCAGCTGCTGCTTGGCGCTCGTCGTAGCTGACGAAGGCGTCGAGCGGGGAGAGGGTGACAGCGGCGGCGACGTGGATGGCGTCCAGGGCTCGCAGGAACGGCTCTGCGAGGGCGCCGGCAGCGGCGAGAAGGGCACGGTCGAGTGGGAGCAGCCCGAGCACGTCCAGCGTCTCTCCGGCGCGCTCGGTGAGGAGGTCGAGCGGGAGGCGGGCATCTCGCGCCGCCGCCCGCCTGATGGCACGCGGTACCTCGGTGAGCACCAGCTCACACGAGACGAGGTCGGCATCGGAGAGAAAGGCGCGCAGCGCCGCACTGTCGGGCTCGTCGCGGATGAGCTTCACCAGCGCGGAAGCGTCGGCGTAGAAGAGCGCCACCTCGATCTCAATGTTCGCCGCGGATATCGTCGAGCGCACGGCTGAGGGCGTACGGGTCGCCATCGAACTCGAGCGGCTCGGGCAAGGTACGGCGGCTCGGGCGTGCGACTCGGCCCTCGGCAATCAGCCGATCGAGGTCTGCGCCGGAGGTCGCCGGCGGGGGGCCGAGCTCGGCCACCGGCCGGTTGCGGTCGGTGACCACCAGCCGCTCGCCGCGCTCGACTGCCCGTAGGAAGCGGCTGAGGTTCTGACGCAGCTCGGCGACGCCCACCGTCTTTGACATGTACACCAAGGTAGCAGGTTGTGCGGTTGCCACCGGAGGGCTGACTGTCCGGTGGATGGCAGCCTTACAGCAGTCGCTGCATGACTGTCACGTCCAGCCACCGGTTGAACTTACGCCCGATCTCACGTTCCACCCCGACCAGTGCGAAGCCGTGCCGGCGGTGCAGGGCGATCGAAGCGTTGTGGTCTCCCGCGATGCGAGCCATCACAGCGTGGAACCCGTGGCGGTCAGCGAGAGCGACCAGCTCCTCGAGGACCAGGCTGCCCACGCCCGTGCCCCGATGGTCGCTACCCACGTACACCGAGTCCTCCACGCTGGTGCGGTAGGCGGGCCGGTCTCGATAGGGCGACAGGGCGCCGAACCCCGTTACCTTCCCGGTCTCGTTGACGGCGACGATGACGGCGTGGGCGCCGGAGCGGGCCCGCAGCCAGGCCCGCTGCTCGGCCAGGCTGCGAGGGACGAGGTCGAAGGTGGCCGTAGAGGTCGTCACCTCCAGGTTGTAGATGTCGCGGATCGCCTCGGCATCGTCCATCCGGGCCAGGCGCACCTCCACCAGCGGAGGAGGCTAGCCATGAGGCGTCACCGGTATGATCAGCCGGGTTGCCCCCTTAGCTCAGTCGGTAGAGCGTTTCCATGGTAAGGAAAAGGTCGTCAGTTCGATTCTGACAGGGGGCTCCGGGCGCAACCCGCAACTGGCGGCGTAGCTCAGTTGGTGAGAGCACTCGGCTCATAATCGAGGGGTCGCCGGTTCGAGTCCGGCCGCCGCTACCGTCCAGCAAGGACCAGCAAGGACCAGCAAGGGAAGGGACCACGACATGGCCGGAGAGAAGCGGGTGAAGGTCACCCTCGCCTGCGAGGTGTGCAAGCGGCGCAACTACATCACCATGAAGAACAAGCAGAATGACCGCGAGCGCATCCAGCTCAAGAAGTACTGCCGCTGGGATCGTCGGCACACTGCGCACCGGGAGACCCGCTAGCGACGGCGCCCGGCCTGATGTCGCTCCCGCCCATCCGGAGGTTCGAGCCCGTTTCATGGACGTAACCCATCCTCTCCCGCCCCGGTCCAAACCGGAGATGGACGAGATCCTGGAACCGCTCGTCGCTGCCGCCAGCGACGGTGACCGGCCGGCGTTCGAGGAGCTGGTCCGTCTGACATCGGCGGACACCTACACCCTCGCCTACCGGTTGATGGGCAACGACGACGACGCCCGCGACGTCGTCCAGGAGGCGTATCTGCGGGGCTACCGGGGAATCGCCAAGTTCCGTGGCGACGCCCGCTTCACCACTTGGATGTACCGGATCACCGCCAACTGCGCGGTAACTCACCTGGAGCGCCGCCGCAAGCACCGCCACGAAGAGCTGGCTGACGACGTGCAGCTGGCCGACGACAACGTCGACCGTGACCCCCAGGCCAGGGCTGATGCCAGCGCCACCCGCGACCAGTTGACCTTGGCCCTCCAGGAGCTGCCCCCCCGGCTCCGTGCGGTCATCGTCCTGCGCGACATCTACGACTTGCCCCACCAGGCCATCGCTGCCGAGCTCGGCATCTCTGAGACGGCGGCCAAGGTGCGCTTGCATCGAGCCCGGCGTCGGCTTCGAGAGCAGCTGTTCCCGTTGCCGATCGAGGAGGACGCAGCTCATGCGGTGTGACGAGCTCGCTGAGGTGGTGTCGGCTTCGGTGGAAGGGGTGACGATCGACGACTGGCGGGCTCGCCGTCACGTGGAGAGCTGCCTTCGCTGCCAGGCTGAGTTGGTGCGGTACCGGAGGCTGGTCCGGACGTTGCGGGCGTTGCGCAGCGAGGTGTTCGACCCAGGCCCGGGCTTCGTGGCCGACATCTTGGCCTCGTTGGAGGAGGCGGGGGAACGGCATCTCCTGCGTTCCCTGATGAGCGGTCACAGGGTCGTGTACGTCGGCGGCTTGGCGGTGGCGACCGCAGGGGCGGCCAGCGCCTTGGTGATCGCCTCCCGGTCGCGCAGCCGCCGGGTACCTCTGGCGGGGTAAGCACTCGGCCCGCTGCGCTCGCTCGGGCGGCTGCTATCCTCGCCGGAGTCCCTGTATCGAAGGGCAGTAGCTCAATTTGGCAGAGCACCGGTCTCCAAAACCGGCGGTTGGGGGTTCGAGTCCCTCCTGCCCTGCTCGATCGGCCCTCCACGGGTGCACTTATCGGTATACGTCTCAACTTGCAAGGTGTGGGCGACATGGCCATGAACCGAGAGACCAAGCGAATGCTGCAACGTCAGGGCGAGCTCGGCCCAGACGGTGAACCGGCGCGTACCAAGCCCAAGGCGCAGTCCCGGTCGGCGTCGGCTCCCGTCAAGGAGCGCACCACCCCCGCTGCTTACGTGCATGAGGTGCGCAACGAGCTTCGCAAGGTGGCTTGGCCGACCCGCGACGAGGTCGTCAGGTACTCGGGCATCGTCCTGATTGCCCTCGTCGTGCTGACCCTGTTCATCTTCGGTCTCGACTACGCGTTCTCCAAGAGCGTCTTCTTCCTCTTCGGCGGATGAGCGACTTGGGTGACGACCAAGGGGTCGATGACCAGGCCGACGACGAACGCCCAACCGACCCGAGCCGTCTGACGCCCGAGGAAGCTGCTGCCATCCTGGGCGGCGGTTCGCCGAGAGCCGACGGTGGTGCTGAGGAGACCGTCAGCGACGTCTCCGCCAGCGAGGATGAGGGGGCGGTTGGGCCGGATTCGGCTGATGCCCCCACTGCCGAGGTTGCGGCCACAGAAGCCGAGCTTCCCGAGATCATCGACGCCGAAGACCTGATCGTCGAGACGCCACGTCGCCAGAGCCCCTACGACCGACCCGGCAGCTGGTACGTGGTCCACACCCAGTCGGGCTACGAGAACAAGGTCAAGTCCAACGTGGAGAGCCGCATCAACTCAATGAACACTGGCGATTCCATCTTCGAGGTCGTCATCCCCATGGAAGAGGTCATCGAGTTCAAGGGTGGCAAGAAGGTGGTCGCCCACAAGAAGGTGTACCCCGGCTACCTCTACATCCGCTGCTTCCTCGATGATCGATCCTGGGATGTCATCCGCAACACCCCCGGGATCACGGGGTTCGTCGGCGGCGCCGGTCGGCCGCTACCGCTGTCACGGGCAGATGTCGAAGGGGCCCTGGCTCAGCCCGACGAGGTGGGCGGTCCGGCAACGGTCCGGCAACGGCCGAGGCTGGAGTACGAGTTGGGGGAGAGCGTAAGGGTGCGCCAAGGGCCTTTCGCCGATTTCTCCGGTCAGATCGCCGAGATCAACGAGGATCAGCTCAAGGTGAAGGTCCTGGTCAACATCTTCGGTCGGGAGACACCGGTGGAGTTGGAGTTCAGCGAGATCGCCAAGCTGTAGGACGAGGACTGGGAGCTGCTATGGCAAAGAAGAAGATCGTAACCGTGGTAAAGATCCAGATCCCTGCCGGGGCGGCGACGCCTGCCCCGCCGGTGGGCACAGCGCTGGGCCCCCATGGGGTCGCCATCATGGACTTTTGCAAGGCCTACAACGCCGCAACCGAAGCGCAGCGGGGAACGATCGTCCCCGTGGAGATCACGGTGTTCGAGGACCGGTCGTTCACCTTCGTCACCAAGACGCCCCCCACCGCCGTGCTCATACGCGATGCGCTGGGACTCGACAAGGGGTCCCAGAACCCGGGCCGGGAGCAGGCGGGAATCATCACCGACGCCCAGGTCACGGAGATCGCCCAGACCAAGCTACCTGACCTCAACGCCAACAACATGGAAGCAGCCAAGCTTCAGGTGGCCGGCACCGCCCGCTCCATGGGAATCAAGGTGGCACGATGAGCGCACCTGGAAAGCGCTACCGCGACGCCACCCGCCGATTCGACCAGGGCCAGCTGCACAGTCCCATCGAGGCGGTGGAGCTGGCCAAGAGCCTGGCTGCCGCCCGCTTCGACGAGACCATCGAGGTCGCCATCCAGCTCGGCGTCGACCCTCGCAAGCCAGACCAGCAGGTCCGCGGCACCGTGTCGCTGCCGGCAGGAACGGGCAAGGCGGTGCGGGTGGCCGTCTTCGCCACCGGTGACGCTGCTGCCGAGGCTCGGGCCTCCGGTGCGGATCTGGTCGGAGCCGACGACCTGATCGCCCAGGTCCAGGGGGGCATGCTCGATTTCGACGTCGCCATCGCCACTCCCGATCAGATGGCCCAGGTGGCCAGGCTCGGTCGCACCCTTGGCCCCCGAGGGTTGATGCCGAACCCCAAGACCGGCACCGTCACCACCGAGGTCGGGCGGGCGGTGACCGAGTTCAAGGCGGGTCGGGTGGAGTACCGCACCGAGCGTCAGGGAGCCAACGTCCACGTCCCCATCGGGCGGGCGAGCTTCGGCGTCGATGCGCTCATGGCTAATTTCGGTGCCCTGGTCGACGAGCTCAACCGGGCCAAGCCGGCCGCCTCCAAGGGCCGTTACGTAAAGCGGGTGAGTGTCTCTTCCACCATGGGGCCGGGGGTCAAGGTCGATCCCGCCCGCCTCCAATCGATGGCGGCCAGCCGGACCTAAGACGCTCTCCCGCATGGGGTGGCCAGCCGGCCCTAGAACGGCCGTGCTAGTGTGGACAACACAACCGAAACTGCTCGCCGCAGACCTCCGGTGCGCCCAGTGCGCCGAACGGGCACCCGCCCGCCTGACGAGGCGAACTCCACGCATCACGGGGTTCACGGCCGCCCGACCCCGAAGGTGACAGGTACACCGTGGAGAATCCCAGACCAGAGAAGGTGGCGGTGGTCGCCGAGGTGCGCGGCCGGCTTTCGGCGTCGGGGGCGACCATCCTCACTGAGTACCGAGGCCTGAGAGTCGCAGAGCTGGCCGAGCTGCGGCGCACGGTGCGCCAGGCCGGGGGGGACTACCGCATCTACAAGAACACCCTGGTGCGCTTCGCGGCGCGCGACCTCGGCCTGGATGGGCTGGCCGAGCTGCTGGCCGGTCCCACCGCGCTGGCGTTCGTCCAAGGTGACCCCGTCGACGTTGCCAAGGCGCTGCGAGACTACGCCCGGGCCAACCCTGCGCTGGTGATCAAAGGAGGGGTGCTCGGCGAGGGTGCCCTGTCGGCCGACCAGGCCCGAGCCCTCGCCGACGTGCCCCCC
>JBPCJK010000056.1:0-3790 GCA_051005375.1 Acidimicrobiales bacterium | reverse complement strand
CCGTCACCTTGACCCGTCCCTGCATGAAGGCGGCGTTGGCGTCCAGCTCGCCCTTGTCCACCTTCATCTTGTCCTCGAACGACGAGGTGAGGGTGACCTCAGCCTCAGCGTCGTCGCCCAGGGCGTGGGCCAGGGTGTGGCCGTTCTCGATGACGTGGTGGTAGCGCACCTCGCCCTCGGGCCCCCCGGTGATCTGGTACTGCAGGCGTGCGGTCGCCCCGGGCGTCTCGGGGAAGTCCGCCGCCAGCTCCTTGGTCAGCGCCATCCACTCCTCAGACAGGTACTTCACCATCGGCGGCGACCCTAGTGCACCACTCGGGGGCGCAGGCCGGCGAACAGGCCGTCCTCGTATGGCGCAGTGTCCCGGGACGCAGAGTCTGCGAGGGAGTCAGTGACCTCGACAGGATCGGCGTCTACCAGGGAGCGGGCCAGCACGTACTCCTCGAAGGGGTGCACGGTGCGGGCCTCCTCGGGCGGGAGCCCGAACCACATCCTGGACTCGGGGTCGACCTGGGTGCGGTGGGCGAGCAGGGCCAGTGGGCGGACGTCGGCGAAGTCGGTGATGTCGACCCTGGTGGTGATGCGCTCGTCCTGGTCGGGGTGCTCCAACCAGTCGCCGAAGGGCGACTCCAGGCCGAGGGCCAGGAACCGCTCATGAGTGGCCACCACCCGGGCCCTGGACCACACCGTGTAATAGAGCTTGAGCGGCTGCCACGGTTCACCGCTGCCGGGAAAGGCGGCCGGGTCGCCCGCCGCCTCGAAGGCGGCGACGCTGATCTCGTGCACCCGTAGGTGGTCGGGGTGGGGGTAGCCGCGCTGGTCGTCACCGTAGGTCACCAGCACCTGGGGCCGGTAGCGGCGGATGGCCTCCACCAGGCGGCCCACCGCCTCGTCGTGGTCGGCTCGGGCGAAGCACTCGGGGTCGTCGTTGGCTGGTGTCCCGGCCATGCCGGAGTCGCGGTAGCCGAGCAGCACCAACTCGTCGTAGCCGATGATGGCCATGGACGCGGCCAGCTCCTCCATGCGCACCTCGGCCAGGCGTTCCCGGACGTCGTCGGTGTCCATGGCCGGGTTGAGGATCTCCCCCTGCTCCCCGCCCGTGCAACACACCAGCACAGTGCGCACCCCTTCGGCGTGGGCCCGGGCGACGGTGCCCGGCCCTTTGGACGCCTCGTCGTCGGGATGGGCGTGCACCGCCATCAGGCACAGCCGCTCGGCATCTTCGGGTGGCGGGGACATCGTCGCCACGGTAGCGGGCAGCGCAGTAGCCTGGCCCGGTGGACTCGCCCGAGTTCTGGCGCTGGGTCTGGTTGGCCGTGGCTGCTGCGGCCGCCGTCGGGGAGATGGCGTCAGGGGGCTCGTTGTTCCTGCTCCCCTTTGCCCTGGGTGGCGCCGTCGCTGCCGTGCTGGCCTTCGCCGGGGTCGACGTAGGCCTCGAGTGGCTGGTCTTCGTGGTCGTCTCGGTCGCCGGCGTGGTGGCCACCCGACCTCTGGCCCGGCGCCTCGACCTCGGATCCTCCAGCAACGGCATCGGCGCTCGCCGCTGGATCGGCCAGACGGCTGTCGTCTTGGAGGACATCCCCGCCGGGCCCCACGAGACCGGCCTGGTCCGCCTGGGTCGGGAGCAGTGGCGGGCCGAGAGCCTGGAGGGCAGCGCCATCGCACGTCCGGCCATGGTCAAGGTGGTCGACCTGGCCGGGACCCGCCTGGTGGTGTGGCCCCTCGAGCAGCTGCCCGAAGCGACCGACACACCAACCCCGAGCCACCAGGAGCCCACATGAGCCTCGTCATCGTCCTCGCCGTCCTCGCCTTGGTCCTGATGGTCTACGTCGCCTCGGGCATCAAGATCGTCCGTCCCTACCAGCGAGGACTGGTGGAGCGACTCGGGAAGTACAAGGAGACCGTCGACCCGGGGCTGCGCCTCATCGTCCCCGGCATCGACCGGATGACCACCGTGGACATGCGCGAACAGGTCATCGACGTCCCGCCCCAGGAGGTCATCACCTCCGACAACGTGGTGACCTCGGTCGACGCCGTCATCTTCTACGAGGCCACCGACCCCAAGCGCCTGGTCTTCAACGTGGGCAACTTCATCCTGGCCATCACCAAGCTGGCCCAGACCAACCTGCGCAACGTGGTCGGCGACCTCCAACTCGACGAGGCCCTCACCTCCCGGGACAAGATCAACACCTCGCTGCGCACCATCCTCGACGACGCCACCGACAACTGGGGTGTGCGGGTGGTGCGCGTCGAGATCCAACGGGTCGATCCCCCACCAGACGTCATGTCGGCCATGCACGAGGTCATGAAGGCCGAGCGCACCCGTCGGGCGGTGGTCACCGAGGCCCAGGGGTCACGGGAGGCAGCCATCACCCGGGCCGAGGGCGAGAAGGCGGCGGCCATCTTGGAGGCCGAAGGCCGCAAGCAGCGCAACATCCTCGACGCAGAGGGCCAGGCCGAGGCCACCCGGGCGGTGGCCGACGCCGAGAAGTTCCGCCAGCTGACCGTGGCCGAGGGGGAGGCAGAGGCAATCCGCAGCGTGTTCGCCGCCATCCACGAGGGCGGCGCCACCCCCGACGTGCTCGCCCTCAAGTACTTCGAGGCCCTCCGCCACGTGGCCGCCGGCCAGGCCACCAAGATCTTCCTGCCCACCGACGCCGGTGGCCTGCTGGGCTCACTGGCGGGCGTGGCCGATCTGTTCAAGGAGGGGTCCGCCGGCAACGGCTCAGCCCCCGGGTGATGAGCATCGCCGTACGAACCTTCGATGGGAGCGGCTCGTCGACCACGGAGGATCCGGCAGAGATCTCCGAGCTCATCAAGGGCGAGGGTGCAGTGGTATGGGTGGATCTGGTCGATCCCAGCGATGACGACTTCGCCTGCCTGGTGGAGGAGTTCTCGCTGCACCCGCTGGCCATCGAGGACGTCCGGGAGCGCAACCAGCGGCCCAAGCTTGACCAGTACCCCGACCATGCCTTCCTTGTCGCCTACAGCAAGGAGCTGGCCGAGGTGGACCTGTTCATCGGGCCCAACTGGGTGGTCAGCGTGCGCGAGCGCAACGAGGCGGGCGAGCCCTGGGAGATCAAGACCTGCCGGGCCCGCATGGAGCGGGCCCAACCGACGAAGGTCTCGGTGGGCTTCCTCGTCCACAGCCTGCTCGACGAGCTCGTCGACGGGTACTTCGAGGTGGCCGACGCCTACGAGGACCGGGTGGAGGCCTTCGAGGAGCGCATCCTCACCGAGCAGCTCCGCGACGAGGGGACCGTCCAGGCCGAGCTGCTGGGGCTGCGCCGTGAGCTGGTGCACTTCCGCCGGGTGGTCACCCCCCTTCGCGACGTGCTCGGGTCGCTCATCCGGGGTGACGTCGACTGGGTGGACGAGCCCACCCGGCTCCACCTCCAGGACGTGTTCGACCACGTGCTCCGCGCCATCGACCAGCTCGACAGCCAGCGGGAGCTGGTGGGCAACGCCGTGGACGCCCACCTGGCCATCATCTCCAACCGCATGAACCAGGTGATGAAGCGAATGACCTCCTGGGGCGCAATCCTCCTCGGATCGACCCTGGTGGCCGGAATCTACGGCATGAACTTCGAGCACATGCCCGAGCTGGGATGGCGCTTCGGCTACCCCTACGCCCTGGGCCTCATGGTGCTCATCACCCTGGCCGGCTACCGCTTCTTCTCCAACCGGGACTGGCTGTAGTACATCGTCGGCGAACCAGAGGTTCGCCGACAAGGGGGACGTGCTCCGGGCGAACGGCAACCAACCCATGCTCACCAACGACCCCGCCAAC
>JBPCJK010000055.1:0-8992 GCA_051005375.1 Acidimicrobiales bacterium | reverse complement strand
GGACCGAGCCGTCTCCGGGTCCATGGCCAGGTTGAACTGGTCCTCCCAGCGGAAGTCGAAGCGAGCCTTCGACAGGGCGTCGTCCCACGCCTGGGCGCCGGGGTGACCCTTGGCCAGGTCGGCGGCGTGGGCGGCGATCTTGTAGGCGATCACCCCCTCCTTGACGTCGTCGCGGTCGGGCAGGCCGAGGTGCTCCTTGGGGGTGACGTAGCAGAGCATGGCGGTGCCGTGCATGGCGATGGTGGCTGCCCCAATGGCCGAGGTGATGTGGTCGTAACCGGGCGCCACGTCGGTGGTCAGCGGTCCCAGGGTGTAGAAGGGCGCCTCCTGGCACACCTCGATCTGGCGGCTGACGTTCTCCTCGATCTTGTGCAACGGCACGTGGCCGGGGCCCTCCACCATGACCTGCACATCGTGGTCCCACGCCCGGGCGGTCAGCTCGCCCAGGGTGTCCAGCTCGGCGAACTGGGCGGCGTCGTTGGCGTCGGCGATGGAGCCGGGGCGCAGGCCGTCGCCCAGGGAGAAGGCCACGTCGTAGGCAGCCATGACCTCGCACAGGTCGTCGAAGTGGGTGTAGAGGAAGTTCTCCTCGCCGTTGGCCAGGCACCAGGCGGCCATGATCGAGCCACCCCGGCTGACGATGCCGGTCGTGCGCCGGGCGGCCAAATCGATGTAGCCGGCCAGGACGCCGGCGTGGACGGTGAAGTAGTCGACGCCCTGCTCGGCCTGCTCGACCAGGGTGTCGCGGTAGAGCTCCCAGGTGAGCGCCTCGGCCTTGCCGTCGACCTTCTCCAGGGCCTGGTAGATGGGCACGGTCCCTACCGGAACCGGCGAGTTGCGGATGACCCACTCCCTGGTGGTGTGGATGTCGCGACCGGTGGAGAGGTCCATGACCGTGTCGGCTCCCCAGCGGGTGGCCCAGGTGAGCTTCTCCACCTCCTCCTCGATGGAGGACGTCACCGACGAGTTGCCGATGTTGGCGTTGACCTTCACCAGAAAGCTCCGGCCGATGACCATGGGTTCGGACTCGGGGTGGTTGATGTTGGCGGGAAGGATGGCCCGGCCCCGGGCCAACTCGGAGCGCACCAGCTCGGGGTCCACGCCCTCGCGGATGGCCACGAACTCCACCTCCGGGGTGATCTGGCCCCGCCGGGCGTAGTGCAGCTGGGTGACGTTGGCCCCGCCACGAGCCCGCAGGCAGGGGCGGGGGGCACCGAACCCGGTCCAACCGTTGCCGTTGCCGTTCCCCTTGGCGCCGCTGTTGGCGTTGGTCAGCCTGACCCGGACCCGTCCATCGTCGCGGCGGTTGACGGGTCGGCCTTCGTAGGCGTCCACGTCGGCGCGGCCAAGGATCCACTCGCTGCGCAACCCAGGCAGCCCAGCGCTGGGCTCGCTACCGGGACCACTGGTGTCGTAGAGCCGCACTGGGGGGTTGTCGACCGGGCCCGACGGCGTGTCCGTGGGGTGCAGTCGCACCTCCCGGAACGGCACCCGGATGCCGTTGCTGGTGCCGTCCACATAGCGCTTGCGCTCTGCCGCTGCGCCGTTCCCGTCGCTCATGATGCGCTCCCTCCGCCGGCATTACCCGGATCAGGTCCACGGTCGGTGCCCGCAGGCGCCCTCTCAGCCCGGTCCGTCCGAGCTCCCGTCCGACTCCATTCCTACCACCCGATGAACCCGTCTGCCTCCTCGCGCCACGTCCGCCGCTCCGCTCCGGGGGTTTGAGGGCGCTCGAGATCGCTCAGCGACACCGATCGTCCAACAATCCCGCCGCTCCCCTCGGGCGGCGGGCGGCCTCGATCAGGCTGCGGTGGAGGTCGGTGTGGTGTCGGAGCCGGTCTCGGCGGCGGGGGCCAGGGCCCAGCCCAGGGTGCGCAGCAGGCTGCCGGCGCCGGCCCGCACGACCACGCTCGTACCTGGCGCCTTGGGCAACCACAGCATCCGGCGAGCCCACCGGGGCAAGAGCTCGACGGCAGCGGCAGCGATGACCCCGTAGGGAGCACGAGCGGCCAAGGGCAACGGCGGCACCAGCAAGAACCGCACCGCCTCTCGGGCCTGGCCGCCGGCCACCAGCTCCGGGCGCACCCCGGACAGCCAGGCGTCAAGCTCGGTCGCCGTGCGGGGCACCTCCCGGGCCCCCAGCCGCTCTCCGATCATGGCCATCTCGGCGACGTAGCCGTCGGCCTCGGGGCCGGTCAGCGTGGCCGTGCCGTAGCGCTGGTAGGAGGCGAGGAACGAGTCGACCTCGGTGACGTGGACCCAGGCCAGCAGGTGGGGATCGGTGGCCCGGTAGGGACGGCCGTCGGGTGCGATCCCGACCACCCGCTCGTGGATGGCCCGCACCGTGGCAATGGCCGCCTCCGCCGCCGCCGACGTGCCGAAGGTGGTGGTGCCGAGGAAGGCACTGGTGCGGTGGAGGCGACCCAGCGGATCGCGGCGATAGTCCGAGTGCTCGGCCACGGCGGCCATGGCCAGGGGGTGCAGGGTCTGCAGCAACAGGGCTCGAAGGCCCCCGACGAGCATGGACAAATCGCCGTGGACCCGCCACGTCACACTCGCCGGCCCGAACAGCCCAGCGTCGGCCCGGGAGGCATCGGGGCGAGCGGGGGCTGCCCCCTGGCCGGTCAACAACGACCGGGTCGCCGCCCCGATGCTCGTCCGAGCCGCTTCGATGACGTCGTCGCAGGTTGCCACCACCAAACCCATTCCTAGCGCCTGACGGCAGGAGTCACACCGACCGGCTCCTGGAGCATCGAATGACATGCGTGTAATTGTCACACCTGATGCGCGATCATTGACCCATGAGGATCGCAGCGCTCGGCGACGCCCACCTGGGTCGCTCCTACCTTCCGTACACCCAGGACGGGGTGAACGTGCGTGAGCTCGACTTCGAGGCTTCGTTCGAGGCCGCCGTCGACCTGGCGCTGGCCCAGGAGCCCGACGCCATCGTGTGGCTGGGTGACGTCTTCGACCATCCCCGCCCCACCTACCGGTCGTTCCGTCTGGCCCAGCGGGCGCTGACCCGGGTGCGAGACCACGGGGTGCCCGGGGTGGTCATCACCGGCAACCACGACACCCCTCGCCTGCCCGGCACCGGCAACCCCTACGCCGCCCTCGACGACACCTTCGGCGACCGGATCCACTTCGTCCACCAGATGCGCTACCAGCGCATCGAGCTGCCCGGCCTGGTGGTCCACGCCGTGCCCCAGATGCTGAGTGCAGCGGCCACCGTCGACGCCCTCGACGAGGCCGCCTCCCAGCGCGACCTCGACCGTTCCAATCTGCTGTTGGCCCATCCCCTGGTCCCGTCAGTCGAGCGGCGCTACGCCGACATCAACGAGATCGAGGTCGACGATCGCCTGCTCCGGGCCGACCTGGTGCTCCTCGGCCACTACCACACCCACACCCGCGTCCGCCCCGGTGTCTGGTACGCCGGCTCCACCGACACCTTCACCTTCGCCGACGATCCTGGGCAGGCCAAAGGCATCGTGGTCCTCGACACCGACACCGGAGCCTGCCGCCACGTTCCCCTCCCCCACCAGCGGCCGCTGGTCACCCTGGCCACTGTCGACGCCCTGGGACTGTCGCCGGCCGAGGTCGCGGCCCAGGTGCTCGAGCGGGCCGCGGCCGTGCCCGAAGGGGCGGTGGCTCGGCTCTACCTCGACGGCGTCGACCCCGAGGCCTACCGCCTGCTCGACCTGGAATCGGTCCGAGCGGCGGCCGGAGCCGCCCTGCACCTGAAGATCGAGCCCAGCTTCGTAGAGGCGGCCCGCCAAGTCGAGGACCTAGCCGACCTGGCGTCGATGCCCGCCCGCTGGGCCAGCTACGTCGCCGGCCAGGACCTCACGGGGTTCGACTCGCAGCGCATCGGCCAACTGGGCCACGACTACCTGGTGCGGGCGGTGGAGGAGGCCGGGTGATGCCATGAGGATCACCCGCCTGCTGCTGCGCAACTACCGGGTCTTCGGCGACGAGCTCGAGCTCGAGGTACCACCGGGCCTGGTCGGGATCTACGGTCCCAACGGCTCGGGCAAGAGCTGCCTGGTCGGCTCGGTCCCCTGGGCGCTGTTCGGCTACTCCCGCACCGGCAACGACGAGGTCCGCACCTCCGGCGTCGAGGCCGAGTCGGTGGCCGAGGTCGAGCTCGAGCACGAGGGCCACCTCTACATCGTCCGGCGCACGGTCAGCGGGACGAACCACACCGTGCGGGCCCAGGCCCATGCCGACGGCGTCCACGTGGCCGACGGGGTGCGCGACACCACCCGCTACGTCCGCTCCGTGCTGGGCATCGACGACGCCGCCTTCCGGGCCTCGGTCTTCGCCGAGCAGAACCAGCTCGCCGCCTTCAGCGGCGCCACCCCGGCCAAAAGGCGCGACCTGGTGCTCAAGCTCCTCGGCATCACCCCTGTCGACGGCGCCCGCGACCGGGCTCGACGCGATGCCAAGTCCGCTCGTGACGACCTCGAACGCCTCCGGGGCCTGCTCCCCGACCTGGGGGCGCTGGCCAGCGCCAGCGAACAGGCAGGGGCTGCCGCCCAGTTCGCCGGGGAGGCGGCCCGGGACGCCGGCGAGGCGCTGGCAGAGCGCCGGCGCCAGCTCGGGCGGGCCCGCCGGGCCCACGACGAGCTGACCGTGCGAGCCGCCGAGCACGAGGCCCTGCTGAGCGAGGGCCGGGAGGTCCGGTCCCATCACGACGCCGTCGGCCGGCGGGTGGCCGAGCTCGAAGCGGAGCTGGCGGGGCTGGCGGAGGCCCGCCACCGCATGGCCGGGCTGTCGGAGCGAGCCACCGGCCTGGCCCCGGCAGAGACCCGGCTCCTGGCCGTCCAGGAGGTGCACCGGGTCGAGCGGGCGCTGGTGGCGCTACCGCTCGGCACCTAGCCACCTGAGGCTGGCGAGGCGGTCCACGAACAGGCCCGGGGGGCGGCGGAGGAGGCCCGGGGGGCGCTGGGCACCCACCGGGCCCTGCTCGACCAGGCCCGGCGACGTCGGGACCAGGCGGCCATGGTGGTCAAGGAGGCCACCAGGCTGTCGGGCGAGGCCGACTGCCCGCTGTGCGGCCAAGGGCTGGGGGCGGCGTTCGAGCAGGTCCAAGCCCACCGCCAGCGGGAGCTGGCCCACGCCGAGGCCGAGCTGGACGTCTTGGCGGCCGACGAGGCAGCGCTGGCCGAGCGGGCCCGGGCAGCACTTGCCTCCACCCGGACGGCTGCCCAGCGCCTCGAGCACGCTCGCCAGGTCCGCACAGCGTGGGACGAGCAGCGAGCGACCCGTACCGCCGCCGAGGCGAGGTTGGCCGACCTACGGGCCGGGTTCGACCCTGCCCTGCAGCCCGGGGAGGAGTCGGTGCTGGTCCCCGAGGTGGAGCGTCGGCGACAGGCGGCGGCCGAGGCACAGCGGCTGCAGGGCAGGCTCGAGCGGGCGCCGCAGGCCGGTGCCGAGCTCGAGGCCCAGCGCCACGATCTCGACGTCGCCGCCGGTCGTCTCGGCACCCTGCGCGACAAGGTCCGCAGCCTCGGGTTCTCCCGGGACGATCTGGCCGTCGCCCGCCAGTCGCTGGAGCTGGCCGAGCAGGCCCAGGACCAAGCCGACCGGTCGGCCCGGACGGCCGAGCTGGAGGCAGCCCGCACGGCAGCGCAGGCAGAGGGCGCCGAACGGATCCTGGCCGCCGCCCAAGACCAGCACGGCCGCTTGGGCGAGCTCACCGAGGCCGCACGTCACCTCGGGCGGCTGGCCGACCTGTTGTCCGCCTTCCGCAACCAACTGGTCGGCGCCGTCGGCCCCCGGCTCTCCCGTCAGGCGGCCTCGCTGTTCGCCGAGCTCACCGACGCCGAGTACGACGAGCTGCGGGTCGACCCCGAGACGTACGGGATCAACATCGTCGACCAGGGCGTGGCCTACGGCATGGACCGGTTCTCGGGGTCAGAGACCGACCTGGCCAGCCTGGCCCTGAGGGTGGCCATCAGCGAGCACCTGTGCTTCCAGTCCGGGGGTCAGATCGGGTTGCTGGTGCTCGACGAGGTCTTCGGACCCCTCGACGCCGACCGCAGCGACCGCATGCTGCACGCCCTCGAGCGGCTCAAGGCCCGGTTCCGCCAGGTCTTGGTGGTCACCCACGACCGCGAGATCAAGGACCAACTCCCTACGGCCATAGAGGTGCGCAAGCTGCCCGGTCGGCGAGCCACAGCTCAGGTCATCGGCGTGTCCTGACGCTCAGGCGGTGGAGCTGCGGGTGGCGTAACTGACTTGCCCGGCTCCGCTCAAGCGGTCTCGGACCCCTTTCGGGAACGGCGCAGGAACCCGACCGCGGCCAACAGCGCCAGCCCGGCCCCCAAGAGCACGGCTCCGACCACAGCGACCGCTTGGACAGCCGTCGAGTCCTTCTCGTCTCCGACGGGGGCGACGGCGCCGGTGAAGATGTCCTGGCTACCGGTGGCGCTCGTCCCGTTGCGGGTGTCGGACCAGGTGACCAGCGCCCGGTCGTCCCAAGAGGCGATCGAGAGCGGGACCACGACGAAGAACTGGGCGTTCCAGGTTCCGATGCTCCGGTCGATGGGAACGTCGGTCACCTTGAGGTTGGGAGTCCACGTCGTGCCCCCGTCCTTGGAACTTGAGTAGTAGACGCTTTGGAGCGTTCCCAGGTTGTCGCTCAAGGTCAACGGGTCCCCCGCTTCCTCGGGCACCGGCGGCGGACCAGGGTCGTTGCGGTAGTCGTACCAGGCGACGTCGAGGCGGCCGTCGGGGCTCTGGGAGATCTGGGGGTAGTACTGGCCGACGTCGTTCTCGGGCTTGTCGTCGTTCAAGCGCTTCGGGGCTGTCCACTTGGCCCCATCCTTCGAGCTGGTGTAGAAGACATCGAGATCGCCGTTGCGGTTGTCATGGAAGACGACGTCGAACATCTTCCTGTCCCGGTCGTACAGAGGAACCGGTTCGCTGGCGTCCGGGGCAGAAGCGATGAGGCTGGGTTCCGCCCAACTCTGGCCTTGGTCGGTCGAGGTGGCGACGAAGAGCTTGGTGTCCTGGGCTGGGCCGGCGCTCGAGGGCGGCGCAGACTGACGGTAGAAGGCGAACAAGCGACCGTCGACCACGACCGGGCGGGGACCGTCGAAGCCCGGGTTGAGGTCCAACATCTCGAACGGTTCGCCGAACGTCTTCCCCCCATCCTTGGACACGGCCATGTACGGACGGCTGGGCGGACGCTCGGCGTCACCTCGCGCCTCGTACGAGCGCCGCCACATGGTGTAGATCAACTGCGGGTTCTTCGGGTCGATGGCGGTGTGAGCCTGGAAGTTCACCTCGATCTGGTCTCCGGGCTCGTCTCCGGCGTCGACGACGGTCGTCTCCCAGGAGCGCCCTCCGTCGTTCGAACGGCCGAGCAGGATGCTGCGTGACCCTTCAGGGTTGGGGTCGTTGGCGTGGAAGGTGTAGTAGATCGTCCCGTCCGGAGCCTGGTCCAACTCCGTGCGGATGTTCTGGGCTCCCGCCGTTCCCAGGCTGCAGTTCGAATGGTTCGCCAGTTCTGGGGCCGGCGGTGCACCCGGGTCCTTCTCTGTCTCCACCGGCGAGTCGACTGTGCTTCCCTCCGCCGCCCACGTCTGCCCGCGGTTGGTGGAGACGTAGAAGCGGCAGTCGCCACTCTGCAACTCCGACTCCGAGAGGTACACGGTGTCGGGGTCGTCCCCATCGACGAGGAGGTAAGGCGCTTCGTGGGTGCGGGTGACGGTGGTGTCGTCGGTTACGAGAACGTCGGGAGCAGCGGCGACCGGGAGCTGGTCCCCCGAGCCGCACGCCTGCGCCACCAGTGCCAGCCCAGAGAGGACCATCAGACTGCTCCGTGCGTTCAACCGCTCCCCTTATCTCGTTCCAGGAGCGGCACGCGCTTGGCCACTCGACGCTTCGAAACCGACGTTCTCTCGCGCCTAGTCGTTGGTACGGGCTGGGGCTGGCACCCGGCGACGCCGGGCCTCACCCATGAACACGCTGAAGCCGGCGGCAAAGAGCCCGAGACCGACCACAGCCAGCAAGCCCGTCAGGGCTACCAGCAGCGATGAGGCGCCGTCGGAACTGGCGGCAGGGGTGGAGGGGGTAGCGGCCACCGGGGTGGCCACGGGATCACCGACCTGGACGCTGACACGAGCCGGCGTGCCGAACGCCGGGCTGAGGCCACCGGCCACGATGTGACCGTCCTGCTCCTGGATGCTCTGCGTTGCCACCATGGCGTAGAAGCCGGGTTGCGCGTCAGCGGGGATCGTCACCGATGCCACGACCAGGCCGGTGGCGTCAGGGGAGACCTCGGCCAGGAGATCACCCTCCGGCCCACTCCAGTGGAACTGGACCGGCTGGCCACCCTTCTCCACGGTGCTGAACGAGGTCCCGGTGACGGTGACGGACTCTCCCGGCGTCACCGCTGACTGGCTCAGGTTCAAGGTGGCCAGGTTGGTGCACGCCCACGCCGCCACCCCCGTCAACATGAGGATCGCCGCTGCGCCTATGGACAGGACCCCGATCTTCTTCACCATGTCGCATCCCCTTTGTCGTCCGGTTATCGTCCGGCCCTCGCCTACCACTCCTAGCTTAGGCTCTGCTGCCAGCGCCCACAACCGGTCCACCAACAGGTGGGGTTGGCATCTAGTGCCTCTAGGGGCTTCATCTTGACGGCCCGGCCAGCCGGAGAGGCCTGGCATACTGGCGATGATGGTGAGCCGGCTGGGTGGCCGCGGCACGACGGCCCTGGCTGATCGTGTCGAGGAAGGTCGGGGCTCCACAGGGCAGGGTGCTGGCGAGACGCCAGTCGGGGTGACCCGCAGGAAAGTGCCACAGAGAACAAACCGCCGATGGCCCCCCGGGGCACAGGCAAGGGTGAAACGGTGCGGTAAGAGCGCACCAGCGCCCGGGGCGACCCGGGCGGCTCGGCAAACCCCACCCGGAGCAAGGCCAAGCGAGGGAACGGGCTGCCCGCCCGCCGCCTCTTCGGAGGCGGCATCCCCAGGTAGGCCGC
>JBPCJK010000054.1:0-13332 GCA_051005375.1 Acidimicrobiales bacterium | reverse complement strand
GTCGACCCTGACCGTCCTCGCCGTCTACGTGCTGGTCAGGCGGATCGGCTGTGGCCGCATCGCCGCCCTGGCGGCAGGGGGCGTCCTCGCCCTGTCTCCCGTCAGCGTCCTCTACGCCACCCGGGTCAAGCCCTACAGCTTCGACGCGCTGAGCACGGTGGTCGTGATCACCACGGCGTTGGCGCTGTCCCGCCGCCCCAGCTCGTGGAGGCGTTGGGCCCTGTTGCTCGTGGTCTCCCTCGGTGCCGCCTTGTTCTCGGCGTCCACGCTGCCCGTGACCGTCGCCGCCATGGCCTGGTCCGCCCTGGTCACCCTCGGGCAGTCGTGGCACGACCGGCGGGCCCGACGCCTGGCCCTGGCCGTGCCCGCCGCCTTCCTGGTCCTCGTCGCTGCCTACGCCAGTGTCGTGCTGGCATCTGTCCCCCCGTCGTTGCACGAGTCGTGGCAGACCAACTTCATCTTCGCCTCCAGCTTCGGCGAGCTGGCGAGGACGACCACGGGCGTCCTGGACGCCTTCGTCGCCGGCATCTTCTACCGCCACGGGCCCACCGGTCCGCTCGTGCTGCTGGTGCTCGTGGCCGGCGCCCTGTGGCACCGGCCGCGGGTGGCGACGCTCGTGGTGGCGCCACTGGTCGTCGCCGTCGCACTGGCGCTGGCCCAACGGGTGCCCTTCGGCGGCGGGCGGATCGACCTCTACCTCTACCCCTGCGTGGCCCTGCTGGTAGCCATGAGCGTCCAGAAGGTGCTGGACCTCGGCGTAGGAAGGCTCCTCCCCGCCGGCCTCGTCGAGGTGGCGCTGGCCCTTGGCATCGTCGGCTTGGCGGCGACGGCCGGGCGTGCCCACGTGCGGGGCAACCCCTATCCGGCGGCCGACATGGGCTCCCTCTCCGTTGCCGTCGAGTCCCGCATGGAGCCGGGGGACGCGGTTGTGGTGGGGCCCTTCAGCCGCTACCCCTACGCCCTGTACGGCGCCCGCCGTCCGGAGCTGGTGTTCGACACCCGCTACGCCCCCGGCTTCAGCGTCCGCTCGGGTGACCCCGACGTCTTCATCATGCCGGCGGAGTTCTTCGAGGGTGGCTACGACCCTGACGACGCCGTCCGCTTCGCCAGAGGCCGGTCCCGGGTGTGGTACCTGGCCAGCGACACCCCGGTGAGCGACACCCCGCCCGAGGTGCAGGCCAACGAGTACGTCCCCGAGCGTCGACTGGTCGCCGACGGGTTCACACCGGCGGAACGTATCGACGCCTACGGGGTGCACGCCGACCTGCTGGTCCGGCCCTGAGCCCGTCTGCGGACGGCACCGCGGTCTGCCAAGCTGACCGGATGCCTCGCGCCCTCGTCACCGGGATCACCGGCCAAGACGGCCAGTACCTGGCCGAGCTCCTCCACTCCGAGGGTTACCAGGTCTTCGGCCTGGTCAAGGGCCAGAACAACCCTCGGGTGGCCATGCTCCAAGAGGAGCTGCCCTTCGTGGACGTGGTGGGAGGCGACCTCCAGGACCTGCCCTCGCTGGTGGCGGCCCTGGAGTACGCCCAACCCGACGAGGTCTACAACCTGGGCGCCATCTCCTTCGTCGCCCTGTCGTTCCGCCAGGCGGAGCTGACCGCAAACGTCACCGGATTGGGCGTGCTGCGCATGCTGGAGGCCATCCGCATGGTGGGCGGGCGGGACAACCCAATGCGCTTCTACCAGGCGTCGTCGAGCGAGATGTTCGGCAAGGTCAGGCAGACCCCCCAGAACGAGCAGACCCCCTTCTACCCCCGTAGCCCCTACGGCGTGGCCAAGGTCTTCGGCCACGACATCATGGTCAACTACCGCGACTCCTACGGCCTGTTCGCGTGCAGCGGCATCCTGTTCAACCACGAGGGGCCCCGCCGGGGCCTGGAGTTCGTGACCCGCAAGGTCACCAACGCCGTGGCCCGGATCAAGCTCGGCCTGCAGGACGAGCTGGCCCTCGGGAGCCTGGAGCCCCGCCGGGACTGGGGCTTCGCCGGCGACTACGTGCGGGCCATGTGGCTGATGCTGCAACAAGACGAGCCCGACGACTACGTGGTGGCCACCGGCGAGACGCACTCGGTGCGGGAGTTCGTGGAGCTGGCCTTCCGGGCCGCCGGCATCGACGACTGGCAGCCCTATGTGCGCCTCGATGAGCGCTTCCTGCGCCCCTCGGAGGTCGACCTGTTGGTGGGCGACGCCTCCAAGGCCCACAAGGTCCTCGGCTGGACCCCGACCATGGCCTTCCCCGAGCTGGTCGAGACCATGGTGGCCAACGACCTGGAGCTCGAGGGGATTAAGGCCCGAAACCGGCGGTAGGCGCCGGCGCTGATCAACCCCAACACCCGCACCTGCCGGTGTTCCGCACCCGCCGAGATGCCGACTTGACCAAGGCCATCTACCGCCGCGTGCCGGTGCTCGTCGACCATGGACCTCTCGAGCGCAACCCCGGGGCGTGTCGTTCCAGCGCATGTTCGACATGTCCAGCGACTCCGGCCTGTTCCGCACCCGGGCCCAACTCGAAGCCCAGCTGGAGGCTGTCGGGCGACGTCTTCACCCGCGACGCCGACCGTGGTCCGGTGAGCCAACCCCACCCGCCGGCATGGGGAGCGCCTTCGTCGCTCCAGGTCGCGCCCGTGTCGGCTCCGATCAAGCCGATCGCTGCTGGCGGCGCCACCTTGATCTGGCCGCCTCCGTCCTCTCGGTCGGCGCGTCGGCGCCTACCTGCTCGACGTCGTGCTGGTCTTCGTGACGCTGTTCGTCGGCTGGCTCGTGTGGTCGCTCGTCCTCTGGTCGAAGAACCGACGGCGGTGGCGCAAGTTCGAACAGGCCGCCGCTTCCCAGCTGGCAGATCCCGAGCGTATGGCCGAGCTGGAGACGGTCACGGCCGCTCGTGCGGCGCGGGTTCCAGAGGCCTTGGCCCTCTTCGAGCAGCTCGATGCCGGCGCAGTTCCGCCGGGCTTGTCGCCCCCCTAGAGCACCAGCGCATCGCCCTGGCGATCTGCGCCTCCCTCCTGGCCTGGACGCGAGGGGGGCCCGGCCGGGGCACCGCTGGATATGCTGGCAACTGGGCCATCGCCCCTGGCACCGTCTACAAGCCCGACGTGTGGTGGGCCGCTGAAGGACGGGCACCTACCGGGGCCCGCAGCGATGATCCGCCCGAGCTGGCCGTGGAGGTCCGCTCCCCCGGCTCCTGGATGCTCGACATGGGCGTAAAGCGACGGCGCTACGAGGAAGCCGGTGTGGCCGAGCTCTGGCTGGTCGACAGCCCGGCCAAGACGATCCTGGTGCTTCGGCGCAGCGGCGCCCGCGCCGACGACTTCGATGTCACCCTCGAGGTTCCGGTGGGAGAGACGTTGTCAACCCCGTTGCTCGAGGGCTTCGAGCTGGTGGTGGCCGACCTCTTCAGCTGATCTTGTAGCTACTCAGACCTCGAACCACCTTGCCCGCCGCCCAGGGTCTGGCGCAGTGAGGCCAGCAGGGTGCGGGCCGGCTCCGGGAGCTGCTCCTCGAGCTCCGTGCCGAGGTTGGCCAGCTCCTGTTCGAGCTCCCGACGCCGGACCTGGGCTCGCTGGAGGGCGAGGACCCCGAAGCCCACCGAGAGGTAGGCGGCGTCTTCGAGCACCTTGGGCAGATCTTTGGGCAGGGTGGCCATTACCCGAGGATAGGGCTCCAGCTGCCGCCAGCCGCCGAACTTCGACGGCTACCCTCGATTGACCGTGGCAGTGCAGCACCAGCAGATCCCGGCCGGCGCGCACGGGTCCGCCTCCCAGGCTGCGGCCGACGACCCCTTCGGCGATGCCGCCCACGCGCCACCGGTGGTGGTGGTGGTCGTCACCCACGACCCCGGCCCCTGGCTCGAGGATTGCCTGGCCTCGCTGGGCAACCAGGACTACCCCAACCTGTCGGTGCTCGTGATCGACACCGACAGCGCCGTCGACCCCCTGCCCCGGGTGGCGGCGGTCCTGGGTGACGCCTACGTGCGCCACCTCGACGCCAACCCCGGCTTCGGCGCCGCCGCCAACGAGGTGCTGGAGGTGGTGGACGGCGCATCCTTCTACGCTTTCTGCCACGACGATGTGCTGCTCGACGCCAGCGCCGTGCGGGCACTGGTCGAGGAGGCGTTCCGCTCCAACGCCGGGGTGGTCGGACCGAAGCTGGTGGCTTGGGATGATCCCGGCGCCCTGCTCCAGGTGGGCCTGTCGGCGGACAAGACCGGCGTTCTCACCTCGCTGGTGGAGGAGGGCGAGCTCGACCAGGAGCAACACGACCGGGTCCGCGACGTCTTCGCCGTCCCCGGCGCCTGCACCTTGGTCCGGGCCGACCTGTTCGCCACCCTGGGGGGGTTCGACCCCGCCATCACCTTCCTCGGTGACGATCTCGACTTGTGCTGGCGGGCCCAGGTGGCGGGCTCCCGTGTGGTCGTGGTCCCGGCGGCCCGGGCCCAGCACCGCGAGGAGCTGCACGCCCGCCGCGGCATCGACGACCGCCGCCGCCTGTTCGCCCGTCACCGGCTGCGGACCATGCTGACCTGTTATGGGCCGTTCCACCTGGCCCGGGTGCTGCCCCAGGCGGCGCTCCTGGCCCTGATCGAGGCCGTCTACGCCATGGCCGCCGGGCAGGTGACCCAGGCCGTCGACGTCCTCGGGGCGTGGTCATGGAACTTCCGGCGCCTGGGCGAGCTCCGCCGTCGACGCCGGGAGCTGCGCTCGGTCCGGGGCCTGCCCGACTCCGAGGTGCGCCGTCTCCAGAGCCGAGGCAGTGCCCGCCTCACCGCCTACCTGCGGGGGGAGCTTGGCGGCGGCGATCGGGTGCGCACGTCGCTGGCCGACGCCGGGAGGGGCATCACCGGGTCGTTGAAGGGCGGTCCTCGCCGTCTGGCGGTGATCGCCTTCGTCTTCGCCGTCGCCGTCGTGGTCTTCGGGAGCCGGGAGCTGGTCGGCAGCCGGCTCCCCGCCGTGGCCAGCGTGATCCCCTTCGACCAGGGGCCGTTGGCCCTGCTGCGGGACTACGCCAGCGGGTGGCGGTCGGCCGGCCTCGGGTCGGAGGCGCCCGCGCCCACGGCGTTCGCCCTCCTCGGCTTGGGCGGGCTGGTGCTCCTGGGGGGCATGGGCCTGTTGCAGCAGGTCCTGGTGCTAGGGGCCCTGCCCCTCGGCCTGATCGGCGCCTGGAGGCTGACCCGCCCACTTGGCTCACCCCGGGCGCGGGCCGTAGGCCTGGCCCTCTACGCCGTGGTGCCCCTGCCCTACGACGCCCTCGCCGGGGGGCGCTGGGATGGCCTGCTGGTGTACGCCGCCGCCCCGTGGATCCTCTCCCGGCTCCTCGCCGCCACCGGCGAGGAGCCCTTCGCCGACGCCGGCCACGTCGCCCGGATCGGCTCCCGACGTTGGTTCGTCTCGGCCCTCGCCCTCGGCCTGCTCGTCGCCCTGGTCGCCGCCTTCGTCCCCTTGGTGGTCGTGCTCGTCCCGGTCGTGGCTCTGGCCCTGGTCGTCGGGTCGTTGCTGAGCGGCGGGATCCGTGGCGGGACGCGGGCCCTGGTGTTGGCCGTCACCAGCTCGGTGGTGGCGGTCGTCCTGAACCTTCCCTGGTCCTTGACCTTCCTGCCCGTCAACGGGGGCGGCTGGGCGGCGATGGGAGGAATCGGCCCCCTCGCTACCGACAAGCTGGGCGTCGGCCAGCTCCTTCGGCTGACGACCGGCGACAGCGTCCTGCCGGCGCTCGGATGGGCGCTTCCCGTGGCCGCCGCCCTGGCCCTGCTCATCGGTCGGCACTGGCGGTTCAGCTGGGCGGCCAAGGCCTGGATGGTCGCCCTTGCCTGTTGGGCGCTGGTATGGGCGGGCGGCCGCGACCTGATCGGAGTCCCCCTCCCGTCCACCGAGGTGCTCCTCGCCCCCGCCGGCGCCGCCCTGGCGCTGGCTGGCGCACTGGGCATGGCTGCCTTCGAGCGCGACCTGTCGGGCTACGGCTTCGGCTTGCGCCAGCTGGCCTCGCTGGTCGGCGCCGGCGCCGTGGTGCTGGCCACCGTCCCCGTGGCCGCCGGCGCCGTGGCTGGCGACTGGGGGGTCCCTGGCAGCGACTTCAGCCGGACGCTGGCCTTCATGGGCACCGACGAGGTGACCAGCGCAGGCGCCTTCCGGGTCCTGTGGTTGGGTGATCCCGAGGTCCTGCCCGTGGCCGGTCACCGCCTGCGCGACGACCTGGCCTACGGCTTGTCCCGTGACGGTTCCCCCGGGATCGAGGAGCGCTGGTCGTCGCCCTCGGACCCGGCCGCCGACCTGGTGGCCCTAGCCGTCCGCCTGGCTGCCGACGGCCGCACCGAACGTCTGGGCCGTCTCCTCGGACCGCTCGGCGTCCGCTACCTGGTGCTGGCTGACCAGGCAGCGCCGGCTCGGACCGGCACCGAGCGGCGACCCCTGCCCGAAGGGGCCAGCGCCACCCTTGCCCAGCAGCTCGACCTGCGCAGCGTCGTGGTCGACCCGGCATTGACCATCTACGAGAACGACGCCTGGGTACCGGTGCGGGCCGCGTTGGATGCCGGCGGCGGCGCCGGCGACCCGGAAGTCGCCGCTGCCCTCGCCGCCTCCGACCCCTTCGAAGCGACGATCGGCCTCGACCTGTCGGCGTCGGACCCGGTCCTCGACGACGCCCGATCGCCCACCCGCTTCAGCGGCGAGCTGCCACCCGGTCCGGCCTACCTGGCCGAAGCCTCGTCGTCTCGCTGGGAGCTTCGGGCCGGCGGCAAGGCGGTGCCCCGGGAGCGTGCCTTCGGCTGGGCCAACAGCTTCACGGTGGGCCAGGGTGGCCCCGCCAGCCTGCAGTACCGGACCTCGCCGTTGCGGTGGTTGGCCATCGCCGGTCAGGCGCTGCTGTGGCTGGCGGTCCTGCGTCTGGTCCTGAGCAGGCGACGGGATTCCGCCCAGTGACGTCCCGGCGGGTCCCGGTGGTGGTCATCCTGATGGCGGCGCTCGTCGGGCTGTCGCTGGTCGACGTGGGCGATCGCCCCCCGCCGCGGTTCGGGACCGCCGCCGGCTTCGTCATGCCCGTGGCCGACCCGGCCTCGTCGCTGTCGTCGACGTGGTTCTGCGCCGCCAGCGGTGACGGCGCCGACGGTGCTGACCTCACCGTCGTCCTGGCCAACCAGGGGGACCAAGCCCGAGCGGGCACGGTGACCTGGGTCCCTGCCCAAGGCGAGCCAGTGGTCAGGCCCATCCAGGTCGGCCCCCGGCAGGGGATGTCGATGGGGGCGGCCGACGCCGTCGGCGCCGGCGCCGTGTCGGCGGTGGTGGAGCTCGACGGGGGGGACGTGGGGATTGAGCACGCCATCGGCAGCGGGCCGGGACGGGCGCTGGCGCCTTGTGCCTCGGCTGCGTCTGACCGCTGGTACCTGGCCGACGGGGCCACCACCCGAGACGCCAGCCAGGTGCTGGCCCTGTTCAACCCCTTCCCCGACGACGCCATCGTCGACATCACCTTCAGCACCGATCAGGGCCGTGACGAGCCTGAGGGCCTCCAGGGCTTGCCGGTGCGCGCCGGTTCGACCACCCGGGTGGACCTGGGGGAATTCGTGCGCCGTCGGGCGGTGACGGCCACGTCGGTGGTGGCCCGCAGCGGACGCCTGGTCGTTGACCGGCTGCAGCGCTTCGACGGGAGCGACGTGCGGGCGGGGACCTCGTTGAGCCTGGCCGCCCCGGCGCCCGGCGAGGTGTGGACCTTCCCCGATGGTCGCTACCAGGAAGGCCTGACCGAGCGCTGGCACGTCTACAACCCCGGCGAGGAGGACGCCGTGGTCATCATCGAGGTGGTGCCCGACTCCGGTGAGGTGCCGATCCCCGTCGAGCGCACCGTGCCCGGCCGCTCCCAGATCATGGTCGATGCCGCCGAGACGGCCCCGGCCCCCGGCGGCGTTGGCCACTCCTCCACCGTCCGCTCGGTCAACGGGGTGGCGGTGGTGGTCGAGCGGGAGTTGGCAGGGGCAGCACCGTCGCCCCGACGAGGGTGGTCCTCGGTCCTGGGGTCACCGCTGGCCGCGCCTCGCTGGCTCCTGGCGGCGACTGCGAACGCCGGTGCCGTCGACGAGCGGCTCATCGTCCACAACCCCGGGACCGAGCCCGTCCGCTTCTCGGTCATCGCCCTGGCCCAGGGGCGGCGGGCGCCTGTCGCCGACCTCCAGGGCGTAGAGCTGGCGCCGTCACAGCGGCGGGAGGTGGCCATGGGCGAGGTCCGAAAGGGAAACCCGCTGCCGCTTGTGGTGGAGGCCGACGCTCCCGTGGTGGTGGAGCGCGACCTCTCCTCGGCCACGGATCCGGGAATCTCCTCGGTCATCGGCATCCCCCTCCCCTGAGGGTGTCGCACCTGTGCTACGCTGCGATGGTGGCCCGGGAGATCACCCAACGAGAGCTCCGCAACGAGAGCGGGAGGATCATGCGGGCGCTCGACCGAGGAGAGTCGTTCCTCGTCACCCGCAACACCGTCCCGGTAGCGGAGTTGCTGCCCCTGCGGCGGCGGCGCTTCGTCAGCGCCGAGACGGTGGTGGCTGAGTTCGCTTCCGCTCCCGAGATCGACGCGGACCGTTTCCTTGCCGATGTGGATGCATGGGTTGACCAGGGCGCCGAGCCTCTGCACCGCTTACCGCGATAACCCGCCGTGGCTGTACCGCTTACGGCGATAACCCGCCGTGGCTGTGCCTGAGCACCGCCACCAGCGGGGTGTGGTCGACACCTCGGTGGTCATCGACCTCCCACACATCGACGCTGACTCCCTGCCCGTGGAGTTGGCCGTCTCATCGGTGACCTTGGCAGAGCTGGCTGCCGGCCCCCACGCCACCGACGATGCCGACGAGCGGGCCCGACGTCAGGAGCGATTGCAACGAACAGAGGCGATGTTCGACCCGTTGCCGTTCGACCCCGCCTCCGCCCGAGCCTACGGGCGGGTGTACGCCGCGGTTGTCGCCACCGGCCGCAAGGCTCGAGGTCGCCGAGCTCTTGACCTGCTGATCGCGGCGACTGCGGTGGGCACCGGATTGCCCCTGTTCACTCGCAACCCAGCTGACTTCGACGGGCTGGAGGAGCTCCTCGAGGTCGTCTCGGTGCCGGCTGCAGCTCTGCCGGCCTGACGATGGAGCGCCTCGCCATCGCCGTGGCTCTGGTCGCCCTGGCGGTGGTGGTGGCGGTGGTGCTCGATCGGCGGCGGCCCGATGCGCCCACCCAGGCCCGCTGGGCAGTGCCCTCCCAGCTCGACCGAGCCGATTTCGTCCGGCCGGACACGCCCTGGCTGGTGGCCGTCTTCACCTCGGCCACGTGCGCCACCTGCCCCAAGGTGGTGGCCAAAGCCGGTCCCCTGGAGAGCCCCGAGGTGGCTGTGGAGGAGGTCGAGGTGGGCGCCCGGGGCGACCTTCACCGCCGCTACGGCATCGACGCCGTGCCCTGCCTGGTGGTGGCCGACGCCGAGGGGGTGGTCAGGGCCTCCTTCGTGGGGCCACCCAACGCCGCCGACCTGTGGACGACACTGGCCGACCTCCGCGAGGCGGGGCCGGCCTGACCAGGCCTTCTGACACCCGAGGATGCCGTCACCCGGCGGTCCCCTGGGTCAGAACGGCCGGCGGTTCCCCTCAGGATCCTCCCGAGGAGCGCAGCGTCGCCGGCTCCGACACCGGTAGCGCCGCTTCGGCCGCATGGCGTGCGTCGTCGTGGCCGGTGCCGTCGTCTCTCCCCGCCGCATGTTGGGCCTCGGCGATGATCCGCTTGACCTCGGCCCCGTCGATGGTCTCGTGCTCGAGCAGGGCCTTGGCCACGGCGTCAAGACCAGGCCGGTGGTGGCGCAGGGTGTCGCGGCAGCGGTCCTCTTCCTTGCGTAGGATGCGCTCCACCTCCTCGTCGATGACCCGGGCGGTCTCGTCGGAGTACTCCCGGCTGTGCATGAGGTCCTCGCCCAGGAACACCTGGCCCTGACCTCCCCACGCCATGGGGCCCACCCGCTCGCTCATGCCCCACTCCCGCACCATCTTGCGGGACAGCTCGGTGGCGCCCATGAGGTCGTTGTTGGCTCCGGTGGAGATGACCCCGAAGACCAGCTCCTCGGAGATGCGCCCGCCCAGGCGCACCACCAGCGAGTCCTCGATGTAGTCCTGGCGGTAGAGGTGGCGCTCTTCAGGGAGCTGCTGGGTGACCCCCAGAGCCATGCCGCTGGGCAGGATGGTGACCTTGTGCAGGGGGTCGGCGCGGGGGAGCACGGCGGCGCACACGGCGTGGCCCCCCTCGTGGTAGGCCACGATCTCCTTCTCGACGTCCGACAGCGCCATCGACTCCCGGCGCTGTCCCATCAGCATCCGGTCGCGCGCCGACTCGAAGTCCTCCATGTGGACCTGGCCGGCGTCGCGTCGTACTGCGAACAGCGCGGCCTCGTTGACCAGGTTGGAGAGGTCGGCGCCGCTCATCCCGGGTGTGCCCTTGGCCACGGTGAGCAGCTCGACGTCGTCGGCGATCTTCTTGTCCTTGCTGTGGACCGTCAGGATGGCCAGGCGCTCGTCGCACTCGGGCAGGGGCACCACCACCTGGCGGTCGAAGCGGCCGGGGCGCAGCAGGGCGGGATCGAGGATGTCGGGGCGGTTGGTGGCCGCCATCATGACGATGCCCTCGGTGGCCTCGAAGCCGTCCATCTCCGAGAGCATCTGGTTCAGGGTCTGCTCCCGCTCGTCGTGGCCGCCACCGAGACCGGCGCCCCGCTTGCGCCCGATGGAGTCGATCTCGTCGACGAAGATGATGGCCCTGCCCATCTTGCGGGCCGACTGGAACAGGTCGCGCACCCGACTGGCGCCCACGCCCACGAACATCTCCATGAAGTCCGAGCCGGTGACCGACAGGAACGGGACCCCCGCCTCGCCGGCCACGGCTCGGGCGATGAGGGTCTTGCCCGTACCTGGAGGCCCGACCAGCAGCACCCCCTTGGGGATGCGGGCGCCGATGGAGGCGAAGCGCTCGGGCGTCTTGAGGAACTCGACAACCTCGGTGATCTCCTGCTTCACCCCGTCGTAGCCGGCCACGTCGTCGAAGGTGGTGCCGGGCTTCTCGGTGCTGTAGGTCTTGGCCTTGGACCGGCCGATCTGCATGATCCCGCCCATCTGTCCCTGCGCTCGGCGCTGCATGTACACGAAGAAGCCGATGAGCAGGAGCATGGGCAGCAGGAAGGGCAGCAGTGAGGCGATGAAGTTGGGGGTGGGGGTGTCGGTCTGGTAGTTGACCTTGTTCTCCTCGAACAGGTCGATGTCCTGGGCGAAGAGCTCGGGGGTGGCGCTGCTCTTGAACTGCTCGCCGCCCTTGGCCTTCACGCTGATCACGTTGGTCTGGGTGTTGTAGGTGAGCGACTCGACCTGGCCGCTGCGGACCCGCTCCCGCAGGTCGGCGTAGCTGACCGGCTTGGCGCCGCCCGTGGAGAACAACCCGGTGACCAGGAAGAACGACAGCAGAAGGCCGAGGGCAGCCCACATGGCCCAGCGGGGCCAGCCTTGATCCGCACGACCCCCGAGGCTCCCGAACCTCTTGGCGTCGCGGGGGTCGCGAGGCGGGGGGGGCGGCGGGGGGGCCATGGCCCCATGCTACGGGTGCCCTGGGACGTCGCGCCCTCCGGCCGTCCGGGGGGTCACCGTCGGAGCGATCCTACGGCTGAGGCGGCATCCACCACCTGGGCGGCGGCCGACACTAAGGTGCCGGCATGGCCGGAAGCTCCCCCGCCGTGCTCGGCAACCGTCGTCCCCCTCCCGTCGAGCGCCGCCGACTGTGCGCCCGGCCCGGGTGCGACGACGACGCCTGCGCCACCATGAGCTTCGACTACACCGCCCGCACCGCCTGGCTGGACGAGTTGGACGAGGACTTCTGTCCGGCCGGTTACGACCTGTGCGCCACCCACGCCGACCGCCTGGGTGTTCCGAGCGGCTGGGCCCGGAGCGACCGGCGGGTTTCGGCCGCCTCCCCCTTCACCACCCGCCTGGCCGTCTGAGAAGAGGTCCCCGTCCGCCGGCGTTCCTGCGGCGGGACCGTCCCAACACCTGGGTAGCTTTGGCCCATGCTGCCGGAGGAGCGGATCTCCGCGCCTGACCTACCCACCGGCGAGGACCAGGTCCGCTGGGGGGTGGGCGACGCCCTGGCCGGCACGGTCCTCACCATCGTGGTCCCCACCCTGGTGGTGGGGGTGGTGCTCGCCGCCACTGGGCGCCGCCAACTTGGCGAGGTGTCGCTCGGGGAGACCGCCCTGCTCCAGATCCCGTTGTGGGCGGGCCTGCTCGGAGCACCGTTGTGGGCGTCGTACCGCAAGGGACGACGCAGCCTGGGCGCGGACTTCGGGCTGCGCATGCGCTGGAGCGATGTGCCCCTCGGCCTCGCCGTCGGCCTGGCCGCGCAACTGGCTCTGGTGGCCCTCGTCGCCCTGGTGTTCCGGCTCCTCGGGCTCGACCTGGACAAGGTGGGCAACACCGCCCAGGAGCTCACGTCAAACGCCACCGACGTGGTCGGCGTCGTGCTCCTGGTGGCCATCGTGGCCGTGGCCGCCCCCATCTTCGAGGAGCTGTTCTACCGGGGGCTGTGGCTGCGGTCCCTGGAGCGCCGGCTGGGGAGGGGTTGGGCGGTGCTGGTGTCATCGGTGCTCTTCGGCGCCATCCACGCCCAGCTCTACGACCTGCCCGCCCTGATTGGCTTCGGCGCCGTCGCTGCCCTGCTGACTGTCGCCACCGGGAGGCTGGGCCCGGCCATCTGGGCCCACGTCGCCTTCAACCTGACGGCCGTGACGTTCCTTCTCGCCGGGACCGGCTGAACCTGTGGTGGGCAGCATCGGGCACGCGGGCCCATGAGGAGGATCGCATGGCAGCATGGATGCCGATGGCCTTGATGGACCGCCTCCGGCGCTGCTCTCCCCAGAGCCTCATCACCGCCGCGCTTATCGCTGTCGCCGTGGTGTTCACCTTGATCCAGCTCCAGCCTGGGCTGCTGCTGACCAACACCACCCCTTCCGGCGGCGACATGGGCGCCCACGTGTGGGGACCGGCGTTCCTGCGCGACCACCTCCTGACCAAGGGGCGCCTGAGTGGTTGGTCGCCCGACTGGTACGCCGGCTTCCCCGCCTACCAGTTCTACATGGTGGTGCCCAGCCTGGCCATCGTTGCCCTCGACCTGGTGCTGCCCTACACCATCGCCTTCAAGCTGATCACCGTCTCGGGCCTGCTGGCCCTGCCGGTGGCGGCCTGGGCGCTGGGCCGTCTCGCCCGCCTGCCCTTCCCGGGGCCGGCCCTGCTGGCGGTGGCCACCGTGCCCTTCATCTTCGACCGCTCGTTCTCCATCTACGGGGGCAACG